>NZ_JBEZKI010000030.1:0-126813 GCF_040651615.1 Streptomyces sp. NPDC048417
ACACCACCCCCCAGGTCATCCGTTCGACAGGGGGACACAGTCATGCCGGGCCCGGAGGCCAGCGGCCCTCTTGCAGGACCGCGGAAAACATAACGAGGGAAAACGGCTGCGGCCCTCTGCGCTCACAGAGGGCCGCGTGCACAGCCCGACAGCTTCACCGGATCGAGGAGAGAAACCATGGGTTGCACACCCGAGCCTACGGGCGAACCCGAGGAGGCGTCGACGGACGCGGACCGGCGTAAGCCAACGATCGGCTCACCGGCGGAATCCGACGCCGGGCGCGATGTTCCTCCGAAGCGACGTCATGAGCTGCGCGCCCTGACCCGGACCGCCCGACACGGCCTGGTCTACAGACTGGCGTCCGGGACCGGCGGGGCCGTCGTGACCAGTCTCATCTGGTGGCATCAGCGGTGATGGTGATCGGGTCCGTCGTCTTCGGACGGCGGACCCGGCCGCGACCGTGACCGCGGCCGAGGCGGCCATCATGCTCCGGCGGGGATCGATGTCCCGCCGGGGCAACCGTGTCGGCGTTGGGAGCGCACAGCCGCCGCCGGGGTGACGACTGGGGCTCCCATGGCTTCGGGGCGGCACAGGGGTTGGGCTCCCCTCGCGGGGGAAGGACTCTTTCCCCGTGGATCGAAGCGGCGATGTCTTCCCGTGCGGGAAGGGCGGGAAACCACGAACGGTACGGCGTAGGGAGCACACGGGGCTCGGGGGAACGGGGGAACGGAATGGAGCAGGACGCCACGCGGATAGCGCGGGTGCGGTTGCCGGACGGTACGCCGGTGTGGGCGCGGATCTCGGGGGCCGAGGAACTGGCCGTGCCGACGGGGGAGTTGTCGTTCACGGACACCGGCTTAACCGACCGCGTGGAGGCGACTGTCGAGAGTCTGAACTCGCTGGTCGGCGGGGTGGCGCGGTCGCTCGCCGAGCCGTTGCGGGCGGTGCGGCCCGACGAGGTGAGCGTCGAGTTCGGCATCGAGCTCACCGCGAAGGCCGGCAAGGTGGTCGGGCTGCTCGCGGACGGGGAGGCGAAGGCGGCCATCACGGTCACCCTGACCTGGCACGGAGACGGCCCGCCCGATCCGGACGCCGGTCACGACGGCTCCCCGGTCGCTCGCGCGGGCGCATCCCGCGGCGCCCCGGTGCACGGGGGCGCCCAGGGAGCCGGGGCCGGGGGCGCGGAATGACGGACCGGCACGACGGGGGCGCGTCCGGCGGCTGGGAACCGGCCCACCATGCGCTGCGTGAACTCGTGATGGCGGCCACCGTACGCATCCATCGCACAGGTGTCGGGTATGCCCCCGAGGAGACCGGGGCGTTCCTCGGCAGTGGTTTCTTCATCGCACCGAACTGGGTGCTGACCTGCGCCCATGTGATCGACGGCGGGGAGGGGGGCGAGGTCACGGTGGTCTATCAGCCCGGTCCCTTCGAGGAGCCCTGCGCGGTACCCGGCAAGGTCGCCGCGACTCTCCCGGAGCACGTCGACCGCCCCGTCCCGAGCAGCTGGCCCGCCCCGGACCTGGCGCTCGTCCGGTTGCGCGAGCCGGTGGACCACGACTGTGTCTACCTCTCCGAGCGGCCGATGCCGCACTACACCGAGGGCCGGGTGTTCTACGCCGGCTGGGCCCCCTTCCAGGGCCGGCCGCAGCCGCACGACGGCTTCCTGACCGTGCACGGCACCATCGGCGGCTGGTCGACGGGCGCCCAGATGCGCCTCGGGGAGAACGATCTGCCGCTCGGTGTCTCCGGCGGGCCGGTGATCGACCCGGCGCGCGGCGAGGTCGTCGGCGTGCTCAAGTCACGCGCGGACCACGGATCGGGCGGCACCTCGATCGGGATCGAGCGGCTGCGCACCCTGCCGACGGCGCCGGGCGACCGGCGGCACGACCTGTACCGGCACGGGCTGCGCCACCACGACCCGTACCAGCACGACCTCTACCAGGCCGTCTGCCACGCCCACGACCGCTACCACCGCGACCGCCAGCAGCCCACCGACGCCGGGCGCCCCACCTGGACCGACCTCCAGGCCGAACTCGGGGCCCGGCCGGGCCGCACCCTGAGCCCGGACGAGCGGGCGGAGCTGCTCGGCCGGCTCGCCGACCTGCCGCCGCCGGACAGTACCCGCGGCCTGCTCGACATCCTCCACTCGCTGCCGAACTTCCGGCTGCCGACCCTGTCGCCCGCGCCGCGCGGCTGGCGCGACGGCCTCGGCGCGCTGTACGAGAACGTGCGCAACGACGGCGCGCTCCGGCTCGTCGCCGAGTACGCGATGCGGGTCATGACCGCCGAGCGCCCGGTCACGCCCTTCGTGCTCGACGCCGAACAGGCCCTGTGGGAGTGGATCAAGCAGGCCGCGACCCGGCTGGACAGCGACTACCGCAGCGAGCTGGCCCGCAGGCGCGCCCAGCACCTCGGGGACCGGCTGCGCGAGCGGACCGGCCGCGACCGTGGCGAGCACCGGACCGGGGGGGCGGCGGGGGAGCAGGGCCGGGAGCATCCGCAGGGCACCGCGCACGACCAGTCCGTCCTGCTCGAAGTGGAGCATCTGGCCTGGAACCGCGGCTACTGCGACTGGTCGGTCGCGGTGGTGCGGACCGACGGCGGTACGACCCGGCTGGACGACGGGCAGGGCGCCCCGCTCGCCGACCTCGCGGCCCGGGTCGCCGAGCCGCTCGCCGAGGCCTTCCGCCGCTGTGACGAGCCCGGCCGGCCGGTCCCGCTGCACGCCGCCCTGCCGCATCTGCTGCTCGACCTCCCGGTGGACGAGTGGCGGCTGCGGCCCGGCGCCGACCCGCTGGGCGTCGAACGGCCGGTCGTGGTCCGCTGCAAGGACCGCGACCAGCTGCCGGGGGAGGAGGACGGCTGGTACGGCGGTGAACGCCCCGGTGACGGATTGCCGGGCGACGGGTTCCCCGGCGACGACGAGGAGTCCGACCGCCGCGGCCGCTGGCACCGGGTGCACGAGGGGCGTGAGCGGGCCGAGAACCGGGCCAGGGCCGAGATACTGGACTGCGACGACGCGGTGCGCCGGCCCGTGCCCGACGTCGCCGCGCTGCGTGGCCTCGCGCCCGGGACCGTCCCGGTGCTGTGCCGGCAGGGCGACCGGCGCTACCCGGACGACGCCACCGCACTCGGCCGGATCGTCCGGGCGGGGCACGGGGTGGTGCTGTGGCGCCGCTGGAGCCGACAGACCGACTCCATGTGCGGCGAGTTCCACCGGGGCGCCAGGATGACCGTCTACGACGTGGACGGCGCCTGGGAGCTGCCCGAATCGGTGCACAGGCTGCGCAAACAGGTGCGCGAGGGGCTCACGGAGGCGTTCTGGGCCAAGGACATCGCTCTCCTGTACGACGACCCGCACCAACCCCTGCCCGGTACGGGCGACCTGCTCCAGGCGCCGTGAACTCGCGCGCCCTGTGTGAGGCCCTTACGGGGTCTCCTGAAGGTCGATAACGTGAGGCACGTTCGATGGCTGCCGTGGGGACCGGACGGACGAGTACGGACGAGTGACGACGAGGACCGGACATGACCGAATCCAGTGAGTGGCTCATCTACCGAGGCGCCGGCGAACCCCACGACGGCATGAACAGGCTGCCCCCGCCGCCTCCCTGGCGGGACTTCACCGGCCGGACCGCCGAGGCCGGCACCGACGGCGGCGACGGCTCCCGGGACCGCCGGCTCGGCGCCAACCGGCATCTGGCCGAGCTGCACCGGCCCGGCGCCGAGGAGCTGGAGATGATCAACGCGGCGCTGTACCTGCGCCGCCCGCTCCTCGTCACCGGCAGCCCCGGCGCGGGCAAGAGCACCCTGGCGCACTCGGTGGCGTACGAGCTCGGTCTGGGCGACGTCCTGCGCTGGTCCATCGTCAGCCGCTCCGCGCTCCAGGACGGCCTCTACCACTACGACGCCATCGCCCGGCTCCAGGACGTGCAGATCGCCGCGCAGGGCGGGTACGGCACGGCCGGCGGCACCCCGGGTGCGGTGGAGGCGATCGGCAGCTACATCCGGCTGGGACCGCTCGGCACGGCCCTGCTCCCCTCCGACACCCCGCGCGTGCTGCTGATCGACGAGCTGGACAAGAGCGACATCGACCTGCCCAACGATCTGCTGAACGTGCTGGAGGAAGGGGAGTTCGAGATACCCGAGCTCCAGCGGATCGCCGACCGGCTGCCGGACGGCGAGGCCGAGGTGCTCACCGCCGACGGCACGAAGGTCCGGGTCCGGGACGGCCGGGTGCGCTGCCGGGCCTTCCCGTTCGTGGTGCTCACCAGCAACGGCGAGCGGGACTTCCCGGCCCCGCTGATGCGCCGCTGCATCCACCTCGAACTGGACCGCCCCGACCACAACCGCCTCGCCACCTTCGTCCGCGCCCACCTCGGCGACGAGGCGGCCCGCGCGGGCGACGACCTGATCAGCCGCTTCCTGGAGCGCTCCCGCAGCGAACTCCTCGCCGCCGACCAGCTGCTGAACGCCATCTACCTCACCGACGCGGCCGCCCCGCCCAGCCGCGACCGGCTCGCCGACCTGCTCATCCAGCGGCTCGACCGCCCGAGGTGAGCCGCTGATGCCGGACGCAGCGCCGCGACACGGCCCCCTTCCACCCGACCCGGACCGGGCGCCGGGCGAGCCCGGTCTGTCCCCCGGTGACCCGGCGGGGGACCCCTCCGGCGTGGCCGGTGCGGCCGCGAGGGCCGACGGGGGCCCCGGGCGGGGCGGACCCGGCGCTGTCGACGGCGGCCCGGAGCCGGGTGGTCTCGCCGACGGCGATCCGATGGCCGAACTCGTCCGCAGGCTGCGGGAGGTCGGGCTCGATCCGGACACCGAGGGGCTGAGCGACGCCCTGTGGCTGGCCCGGTGGGCGCGGCCCGCCGTCGAGGCGGAGGACGAGCAGGTGGTCCCCGGGCCCGGTGGCGGCCTGCCGAAGGGGACCGTCGTACCGCCGAGGGACCCGTCGGGGGACACCCCGTCGGCAGGCGGTGAGAGGCGGCCGGCGCGGCCGGCGCCGGCCGCCGCCGAGGCCGGCGGCGCCGACCGCCGTGCCTCCCTGTACCCCGTGCCGCAGCAGCACGGCGCCGGGCACAGCAGGGCCGCCGGCCGGATCACCGGGCTGCCGGTCGGCGTACCCGCCGCCCCCGCCCTGCCCGCGCCACTCGAACTCCAGCGCGCTTTACGGCCGTTGCAGGCCTACCGAAGCGCCGCACCGCCCCTGCGCACCGAACTGGACGAGACGCGGACCGCCGAGCACAGCGCACGCGCGGGCGGTCTGATCCTGCCCGTGTACCGCGCGGTGACCCGGGGCGACGCCCGGCTCCAACTGGTCCTGGAGGCCTCCCCGTCGATGCGGGTCTGGGACCGGATGTTCACCGAACTGATCCAGGTCTTCGGTCAGTTGGGTGCCTTCCGCGACATCCAGATCAGCCATCTGCACACCGGGCCCGACGGCGAGCCGGCGGTCAGCCGCAGCGCGGACGTGCGCACGGCACCGCTGCACACCGCCGACCGCCTCAGCGACCCGACCGGACGCCGGATCACCGTCCTGATCAGCGACTGCGCCGGACCGCTGTGGCACAGCGGCCGCGCCCACCGGCTGCTGCACCACCTCTCCCGGCAGGCCCCGGTCGCGGTGCTCCAGCCGCTGCCGCAGCGGATGTGGAGCCGCACCCGGCTGCCCGTCACCTACGGCGAGCTGAGCCGCGGTGAGACGCTGGGCGGCGCCACCGCGCTGCGCGTGCGCACCCCGGCCGGTACTCCCTCGGGCGGGCCACGGGGCGCCGTACCGGTGCCGGTGCTGCCGCCGGAGCCGGTGGCGCTGGGCGCGTGGGCGAGGCTGCTGTCCGGGGTCGGCGCCGGGCCGGTGGCGGGCGCGGTGGGCTGGGTGCGCGCCGACCAGCCGCCCGCGCAGGCGGTCCGCGCCGGGCGCCCGCTGTCGCCGATCGAGCGGGTCAGCAGGTTCCAGTCCGCCGCCTCCCCGAGCGCCGGCCGGCTCGCCGTCTACCTGGCCGCCGCCCCGCTCTGCCTCCCGGTGATGCAACTGGTCCAGCGGACCATGCTGCCCGACTCCGGCCCCTCCGAACTCGCCGAGGTGCTGCTCGGCGGCCTGGTCACCCGGGCCCGCGAGGAGTACGTCGATCACCACACGGACGGCACCCAGTGGTACGAGATGGCCCCCGAGGTCCAGGAGGCGTTGCTCTCCGCGCTCGGCCGCGACGAGGCCCTGCTCGTCCTCAAGCACTGCTCCGAGTACATCGAGCAGCACTTCGGCAAGGGCGGCCCCAACTTCCCGGCCCTCGCCCTCGCCCAGCTCGGCGACGGCGGTTCCGGGCGGCCGTACACCCCGCCGGGCACCGGCTATCCGGCCCAGGGCGGCGACAACGGCGACGCGACCCTGGTCCCGCAGCCCTTCGCCGAGGTCGCCGCCCGCGTACTGGAGCGCTTCATGCCGCTGCCCGAGCAGTTCCGCCTGTACGGCGCCCGCGACACCGCCGTACGACCGGGCGAACACCCCACCCACCAGGCGGTCGAACGGGCCCGCGCCCTGCTCGCCCGGTTCGACACCGAGGGCATGGTGCAGGACCTGATCGACGCGGTGCAGTTGCTGCGCGGGGCAACCGAGCACGAGGAGCCGGTCGGCGCGGACCCGGAGCTGTGGGCGGAGTACGCGCACTGCACCCTGCGCCTGTGGGAGGTGCAGGGTGGCGCCGAGCTGCTGCGCGAGGCCGAGGAGGCGGCGGAGCGGGCCGTGGCCCACCCGCACGCCCGGCGCGAACGGGCCGTCCTGGCCCAGGTGTTGCGGGCCGCCGCCACCGACCGCAGGCGGCACGGCGACCGGACGGGCGCCCTCGACCTGCTGCGCCGAGCCGACCGGGAGTACGCGGTGGCCTGCGGCGCCCCCGACCTCGATCAGCACGAAGCGCTGCGGCTGACGCTGGAGCGGGTCGGTGCGCTGGAGGCGCAGTGGAGCCTCGGCGGCGACAGCGCGCTGCTGCAGAGTGCGGTCGGCATGCTGGAGGCGTTCGCCGACGCCTGGCCGGACCGTCGGCACCGCCCGCCCGAACTGCCGCGCGCGCACGGCCGGATCCTGCTGCGCCTGTCGGACGCGACGACCGACCCCGAGCAGGCCCGCGGCTACGCGGAACAGGCGTCCCGGTCGCTGCGCGACGCCCTGGAGGCCGCCCCCGAGGCACCGGACCGGGTCAGGGTACGGCTCGACCTGGTGGACGCCCTGCTGTGCGCGGGCGCCCCTTTGGACGAGGCCCAGGACCTGGTCGACGAGGCGCTGGCGGTCACCCGGAAGCGCGGTCAGCGGTCCGCCCTGCATCTGCGGGCCGGGCGCGTCCGGGTCGCCCGGTACGCGGAGACCGGTGATCCGCGTGAACTCCAGGACGCGGCCGCCGCGTTCGCGAGCGCGGCGGCGGAGATGCCGCGGGACGACCCCGAGTACTCCCAGGTCCTCGCCGAGTGGGGCGAGGCGCTGCTGCGCCGGGCGGACTCGGAGACCGGCGACCGTGCGTGGGCGCCGCTGTCGCAGGCGATCCGGGTGCTGCGGGACTGCCGCCGGGAGACCCCCACGGGCAACCGGGAGCTCGGTCTGCGGTTGCTGTTGCTCGGCCGTGCCCTGATCCTCCGCCACCGGCTGCGCGGCGACCGCGTCGACCTCCGGGAGGCGGAGTACCTCTTCGGGCTCGCGGCGGACGAGGCGGACGACGCGGGTGCCCCGATGCTGGCCGCCCGTTGCCGTCTTGAGCTGGGTCAGGCGCAGTACGAGGCCTACCACAGCCTGGGCCGTCCGACCCGGCTGGACGAGGCGATGGACGCGTTCCGACTCGCCGCCGGGTCCGCCCGGGAGGCGGAGGAGGAGGCCCGCACCGAACGCCGCCGTCAGGAAGCGATGGTGCTGGGCGCGCAGGCGCACCACTGGCGGGGTATGTCCTACGAGGCGGCCGCACGCCCACGGGCCGCCCGCGAGGCCTACCGGGCCGCCCGCACGGAGTGGGCGCGGCTGCCGGAGGGCACGCTGGGTTCGGGAGAGCCGACGGCTCGGGACACCACCGAGCGGCTGGCTGAGCTGGAGTGACCGCGACACCGAGTCGCGACACCGACTGGAGAGGAACGGGGAGATGAGCGGACGGGACGACGCGTCGCCGGCAACGGGTGGAACCCTGCCGGAGTTACTGGACCTCGATCTGGAGAAGCTGAGGACGATCCAACACCCGGTACTGCGCGAGGTGGTGGAAGAGCTGCGCGAACGGGCGGAACGGCCGAGCGAGATGCTCTGGGGATTCAACAGCGCGATGTGAACCGCACAGGACGCGCGCTGCGAGCCACATGACGCAGTAAAAGGCGGTCGTGTTCTGTCAAATAGGGACAGGAAGAGGCTACTTCGATCGTTTCGGGTTTGCGTCCGGTCTCCGACCGGGAATGCGGCCTGATACGGGTGAAAGGTGTACGGCATGGGGGTGCTGGAGTGTCTGCGACCGGTCACCCCTTCCGCCAGTTCATCGTGAAGGTGCACGGCCGCTGCAACCTGGCCTGTACCTACTGCTACCTCTACGAGGGCCCGGACAGCACCTGGCGTACGCGCCCGGCCGCCGCTCCGCCGGCCGTCCTGGACCGCACCGCCGACCGGATCGCCGAGCACGCCCGCACCCACGGGCTGACCACCGTCTCCCTGGTCCTGCACGGCGGTGAGCCCTTGCTGGCGGGCCCCGACACCCTTGGCCGCCTCACCGACGCCGTACGCACGCGCGTGCCCGACGCCTGCATGGTCCAGCCCACTGTGCAGACCAACGCCACCCTCCTCACCGAGGAGCGCCTGGCGGTCCTGGCCCGGCACGGCATCAAGGTCGGCATCAGCCTCGACGGCGGCCGCCCCGAGCACAACGCGCGTCGCGTCGACCACGCCGGCCGCCCGTCCTGGCCCGCCGCCGTACGCGGGGCGCGCCTGGTCGCCGACCGCTTCCCGGAGTCGTACGCGGGCATCCTGGCCGTCGTCGACCCCATGCTGGATCCAGTGGAGACCTACGAAAGTCTGCTCGAACTCCGCCCGCCCACAATGGACCTGCTCCTCCCGCACGGCAACTGGTCCGCGCCGCCGCCACAGTGGGGCGACGCCCGCCACGGCGACTGGCTGTGCGCCGTCTTCGACCGCTGGTGGTCGGCCGGGCGGCGGGAGACCCGGGTGCGGCTCTTCGAGGAGTGCCTGGCGCTGCTGCTGGGCCTCCCGGCGGCGACCGAATCCCTTGGACTGTCACCGTTCGACGCGCTGGTGGTGGAGACGGACGGGACGATCGAGCAGGTCGACTCCCTGAAATCGGCGTACGAGGGCGCGGCGCGGACGGGACTGGACGTCTTCCGGCACACTTTCGACGAGGCGTTACGGCACCCGGGGGTCGCCGCGCGGCACGCGGGCGTGGCCGCCCTGGCCGACGAATGCCGGGCCTGCCCGCTGTTGTCGGTGTGCGGCGGTGGTCACTACGCCCACCGTTACCGGGCCGGGCACGGCTTCCGCAATCCCTCGGTGTACTGCGCCGACCTGAAGCGTTTCATCCGACATGTGGCCGGCCGGCTCGCCGTGGACGCGGCACCCGCCCTGACCGTTCACGAAGGGGGCACCCCGTGATATTTCCGGCGGTCCCGGAGGCGGCTCTGGCCGAACTCGGGCGCACGGAGGGCGGCGCCGACACGCTCGCCCTGCTGGGCCGGGACCAGGACACCCGGCGGCTGCTCCTGCTGCGCGCGGTGCTGGACGCGGTCCAGGCGGCGGAACCGGGGATCTGCCCGCCGGCGACGAAGGCGCGGCTGCGGGAGGACTGGGCGCTGCTGACGGCGGCGGACCGGGCGGCCTCGTCCTCCCCGGCGCGGGAGCGACTGCGGTATCCGCTGACCGGCGCCTGGGCCCGCAGCTGCCTGACCGGCCTCGGCCCGGGCGGCACGGGTCCCCACGCCCAGGACCGGCGTCGCGAACTCGCCCGTGACCTGGCCTACTTCAGCGCCCTGGCGGCCGTGGCCGCGGCCCGCGCAGGAATCCCGTTCACCACGGAGCTGACGGCCCGCGACGGCGTCCTGGTCCTTCCGTCGCTGGGCATGCTGCACACGGCCGAGGGCGGTGACGCGCGGGTTCGAGTGACCTACTCGCGAGGGCGCATCACGCTTGATCAGGTGTCCGTGTATCTGGAGAACGGCACCGGCGCCTGGTCCGGTTCGCTCGCCTGGACCTCGGCGTACGCGCTGCCGGGCCTGGTGGCCGACGCCGAGTCCGTACCCCTGGACGACCTCGACCCCTATCGGGTGCCGGGCCGTGTACCGGACCAGTTCGGGCTGAGCGGCCCGGTGGCTCCGGACGACCACGAACGCAAGCGGTGGCTCCAGAACTGGTCCGGCACCGCCGCGGTACTGCGCAGCGGCGGCGAGGAGCGGCTCACGGAGGTGCTGGCGCTGCTGCGGTGCCTCGTTCCGCTGGAGATGCCGCCGGCGGCGGGCGGCCGGGGCAGTTGCAGCGGAACCAGCCGGGAGGCGTTCGGGGCGTTGCTCAGCAGCGCTCCCGTGACCCCGGTCGCCTTCGCGGCGACCCTCGTCCATGAGCTCCAGCACGCCAAGCTGACGGCGCTGAGCGAGATGGTGGAACTGCACCGGGCGGGACCGGCGGCCCGGTACTTCGCGCCCTGGCGACCGGACCCGAGGCCGTACGACGGACTCCTCCAGGGGACGTACTCCTACCTCGCCCTCGCGGACTTCTTCCAGCGCCGGGCGCTCACCGGGGACCCGGCGCGGAGCGAGGGCGCGTGGGCGTCCTTCGCGCGCTGTCACGCCCAGGTCGGGGCCGCCCTGCCGGCGTTGGCCGGCTCGCCGGACCTGACGGCGGTGGGGCGGCGCTTCGTCGACGAGATGACCGCCACTCACGAACGGCTCGCGGAGCGGCCCGCCCCCCGGGGCGACACGGCGCGCGCGCAGGCGTATGTCAAGGCCGCGCGGGTGCTCTGGACGCAGCGCCGACCTCGTGGTGAATCCCGGAAATGACGACTTCTCAGGCTCTCTTGCGCGAAGATCGACAGACCGAGGCGTTCGGTTGCGAAGTCGCCGGACTCCCCAGAGCCGCAACGAGGTTCTAGGCTTTTATGACTACGCGTGGAGGCTGTCGCATGTCTGAAACTCGTACGCCAGTCAGGTCGACCGACAGGGCGGCCGCGAGGCAGACCGTCACGATCAGCTTCGCCGGATTCAACCGGGCCTGGGCGATGTGGATCGGGGACAGGCTGGAGCGGCAAGGGGTCCGCGTCGCCTACATCCGCTGGGACTCCCCGGCGGAGGAGACCCTGGTGGACCTCCTGCGCGGTCTGGCACTCGCCGAGGGGCGGGTCCTCATCCTGGTGAGCGAGCGCTACTTCCAACTCGGCCCCCGGACCTTCGAGGAGTGGAACGCGGCGCTGCGCGAGGTCGTCGCGCCGGACCCCTCCAAGTTCGCCGCCGTCTCCGTCACCAACACCCAGGTGCCCGCGGCGGTCGCCGTGCTGGCCCCCGTCGACCTGACCAACATGGGCGCCGACGAGGCGGAGCGCCGCCTGCTGGACCGACTCGACGTGCCGTCCGTCCACCCCCCGGTGGCGAACGGCCCCCGCGGCCCGCGCTTCCCCGCCGCCATGCCGGAAGTGTGGGGCGGGGTGCCGCGCCGCAACACCCGCTTCACCGGTCGCGAGCCGCTGCTGAACGACGCGTTCCACCTGCTCCAGAACAGCGAACCCGGCGCCGGCGTGCTGACGCTGCACGGCATGTCCGGGGTGGGCAAGACCCAGCTCGCGGCTGAATACGTGTACCGGTTCGGGCCCGAGTACGACGTGGTGTGGTGGGTCAACGCCGAGAGCCGGGCCACCTACCGTCGCGTGCTGGCCGAACTCGCCCCGAAACTCGGTCTGTCGACGGGTGACGAATACGGCGAGCGGCTCCGCGCGGTCCGTGACGGCCTGCGCCGGGGCAACCCGTTCTCCCGCTGGCTGCTGATCCTGGACGGCGCCGACGAACCCGACCAGATCTGGGACATGGTCCCGACCGGCCCCGGGCACGTGCTCATCACCTCCCGGAACACCGAGTGGAGCGAGCACAACAGCAAGCTGCTCGAAGTACCCGTCTACGGCCGTGACGAGTCGGTCGCCTTCATCCGGCGCCGGGCGCCCCGGCTGACGGAGCCGGAGGCCGACGAACTCGCCGAGGCCCTGGAGGACCTGCCCCTGCTGCTCGACCAGACGGCCGGCTGGCTCAACGACTCCGACCTGTCCGTCGAGGACTACATCGCGCTGCTGGAGGGCGGCGTCGACCAGGACGTCGTGAGGGTGTCCGCCGACTTCCCCGTGACCTTCCAGACCGCGTGGTCGATACTGCTGAACAAGCTGCGCGACACGGTCCCGGAATCCGTCGACCTGCTCCGCCTGTGCACGTTCTTCGCACCGGGCTTCATCCCCGTGCGCATGCTGCGCGAGATGCCCCACGACGACCTGCCCGAACAGATCACCGGGCTGCTGGACAACCCGCTGCTGTGGAACAAGGCGATCAACCAGTTGCGGCAGTACTCCGTGGTCCGTCTGGAGTCCCACGAGGTGGGTGTGGACGAGGCCCTGTCGCCCGGTGCCGGTGAGTCCGTGTATCTCCACCGGATGGTCCACCAGGTCGTCGGCAAGGACATGCCGGAACAGGACCGGCGGGAGTTCATCGACGTGGTGCGCCGGGCACTGGCCGAGGCCGACCCCGGCCGTCCGACCGACACCCGCAACTGGGAGGCGTACGCGGAACTCATTCCGCACCTGAAGTACGCCGACGTCCTCAACAGCAGGGACCGCAAGGTACAGACCCTGGTCCTCAACTGCCTCCGCTACATGTACTTCGCGGGCGAGTACACCGCGGGCTGGAAACTCGCCCGGCGAGCCCTGGACACCTGGCGCGCGCTGCTCGGCGACTCCCATCCCCGTATCTGGGACGTGACCTACCACTACGCCAACCTGTTGCGCGCGGCGGGACGGCTGGAAGAGACGGAAGCCATCGAACGGGCGGCGGTGAACCAGCTGCGCGAGGAGCGTGGCGAACGCGATCTCGACTATCTGCGCGTGCTCATGGGACTGGCCGCCGACGTACGCGCTCTCGGCCGCTACGACGAGACCCTCGCGCTGGACGAGCAGCTGTATCCCATGTACCGGGAACTCCTCGGCGAGCAGGACTCGCGTACGCTCAACGCGCTGAACAACTGGGGCTACACGCTGAGGCTGATGGGCCGGTACCAGCAGGCGCTGGACATCGCCCAGCGCACCCTGGAGCAACGACGACTCGTACTGACGAACCGGCACCTGTGGACGCTCTTCGCCGAGGTGTCGTACTCGATCGGTCTCAGGCTGCTGGGCCGCTACGCGGAGGCGCAGTCCATCCAGGCCAAGAACGTCCGCGAGTACCGGATCGTCACCGGAGAGACCAACCAGGACACCCTGCGCGCCGAACACAACCTGGCGCTGTGCATGCTGCGGGGCGGAGAGCGTGAGGCAGCCGGAAAGCTGCTGACGAAGGTGCTGGAGGGCTTCGAACGCAAACTCGGCGACCGGGATCTCCTGACCGTCTCCGCCGCCGTCAGCCACAGCTGCTTCAACCGTGAGCACGGTGACATCGACCTGGCCCGTGAGACCAGTGAGTCCATCCTGGTCCGGTACGGGCAACTGCTTCCGGAGACGCATCCGTTCAGCATCGGCGCCCGGGCCAACCACGCCCTGATCCTGCGCAACGTCGGCGAGCGGGAGCACGCCCATGTGCTCATCGAGCAGGCGCTGGCCGAAATGGCGGAGGCCGTCGGCGAGAGCCACCCCTACACGCTCGGCTGCGCCGTCAACGCCTCCGCGCTGCGCAACCTCGTCGGTGAAACGGAGTCCGCCGCGGAGCTGAGCCGGGTGACCATCGCCCGGGCCACCGAGAACCTCGGCCGCACCCACCCCCTCACCCTGTCCGCCCGCGTCGCCCACGCGGCCGACCTGCGCGGACTGCGCTCTCGCCAGCAGGCCGAAAAGGTCGAGCAGGAGGCCCTGACCGACCTGGAGGCGACCCTGGGCAAGCAGCACGTCCACACCGTCTCGGCCCGTGCCCGCAACCGTCCCTACTGGGACTTCGAACCCCAGGCCAGCTGAGGCGGGAACGAACGCCGACGGGCCCGGCCCCCGTGACGGGGACCGGGCCCTTCGGCGTGCTGACCTTCAGGATCCGCAGGCTTACGCCTCGAACACCTCACGCACCAGCTGCTCCTGCTCCGCCTGGTGCCGCTTCGCGGAACCGACGGCCGGGGAGGAGCTGTGCGGGCGGGAGATGCGGCGCAGGCGTTCGCCGGCCGGGACGTCCGCGCCGACCGCCAGGTCCAGGTGGTCGATCAGGTTGAGGGCGATGAACGGCCAGGCACCCTGGTTCGCCGGCTCCTCCTGGGCCCACAGGTACTTCTCGGCGTTCGGGTACTTGTTGACCTCCGCCTGGAGCTCCGCACCCGGCAGCGGGTACAGGCGCTCGAGACGGATGATCGCCGTGTCCGTGACACCGCGCTTCTGCCGCTCGGCCTCCAGGTCGTAGTAGACCTTGCCGGTGCAGAAGACGACCTTGCGGACCGCGTTCGCCTCGACCGAGGCGTCGCCGATGACCGGGCGGAACTGCCCGCTCGTGAACTCCTCCGCCTTCGAGGCCGCCGCCTTCAGGCGCAGCATCGACTTCGGGGTGAAGACGACCAGCGGCTTGTGGTGCGGGTTGTGCACCTGCCACCGCAGGAGGTGGAAGTAGTTCGACGGGAGCGTCGGCATCGCGACCGTCATGTTGTTCTGCGCGCACAGCTGGAGGTAACGCTCGATACGGGCCGAGGAGTGGTCCGGGCCCTGGCCCTCGTAGCCGTGCGGGAGCAGCAGCGTGACGCCGGAGGTCTGGCCCCACTTCTGCTCGGCTGCCGAGATGTACTCGTCGATGACCGACTGGGCGCCGTTGGCGAAGTCGCCGAACTGGGCCTCCCACATCACCAGCGCGTCCGGACGGGTGAGCGAGTAGCCGTACTCGAAGCCCATCACCGCGTACTCGGAGAGCAGCGAGTTGTAGACGTTGTAGCGGGCCTGGTCCTCGGACAGGTACAGCAGCGGGGTGTAGTCGGCGCCCGTCTCGCGGTCGATCAGGACCGCGTGACGCTGGCCGAAGGTGCCGCGCTGGGAGTCCTGGCCGGACAGCCGGACCGGGGTGCCCTCCATCAGCAGCGAGCCGATAGCGAGGGTCTCGCCCATGCCCCAGTCGATCGTGCCGTCCTCGATCATCGCCGCCCGGCGCTGCAGCTGCGGCAGCAGACGCGGGTGGACGGTGAAGTAGTCCGGGATGTTGACCTGGGACTCGGCGATCCGCTTGAGGACCTCCGTGGAGATCGCCGTCGGGACCGCGATCGGGAAGCCGTCCTGCGGCGCCTGCGCGTCCGCGACGGCCGGCTGCGCGGTGGCCTCGCGGACCTCCGTGAAGACCTTCTCCAGCTGGCCCTGGTAGTCCTGCAGGGCCTGCTCGGCCTCTTCCAGGGTGATGTCGCCGCGACCGATCAGGGACTCGGTGTAGAGCTTGCGCACCGAGCGCTTCTTGTCGATCAGGTCGTACATCAGCGGCTGGGTGAAGGCCGGGTTGTCCGACTCGTTGTGACCGCGGCGGCGGTAGCAGATGAGGTCGATCACCACGTCCTTGTTGAACGCCTGACGGAACTCGAAGGCCAGGCGGGCCACGCGGACCACGGCCTCCGGGTCGTCGCCGTTCACGTGGAAGATCGGGGCCTCGATCATCCGGGCCACGTCCGTCGCGTACATGGAGGAGCGCGAGGACTCGGGGGCCGCGGTGAAGCCGACCTGGTTGTTGATGACGACGTGGACCGTGCCGCCGGTGCGGTAGCCCCGCAGCTGCGACATGTTCAGGGTCTCGGCCACCACGCCCTGGCCCGCGAAGGCCGCGTCGCCGTGGATCGCCACCGGCAGCACCGTGAAGTCCGTGCCGCCCTTGTTGATGACGTCCTGCTTGGCGCGGGCGATGCCCTCGATGATCGGGTCGACCGTCTCCAGGTGGGACGGGTTGGCGGCCAGCGAGACCTTGATCTGCTCGCCGTCCAGGCCGGTGAAGGTGCCGCCTGCGCCCAGGTGGTACTTCACGTCACCGGAGCCGTGCATCGACTTCGGGTCGAGGTTGCCCTCGAACTCGCGGAAGATCTGCGCATACGACTTGCCGACGATGTTGGCGAGCACGTTCAGCCGGCCGCGGTGGGCCATGCCGATGATGATCTCGTCCAGGCGGGACTCGGCGGCCGAGTCCAGCACCGCGTCGAGCAGCGGGATGACGGACTCGCCGCCCTCCAGGGAGAAGCGCTTCTGGCCGACGTACTTCGTCTGCAGGAAGGTCTCGAAGGCCTCCGCCGCGTTCAGGCGGCGCAGGATCCGCAGCTGCTCCTCGCGCTCCATCTTGGAGTGCGGGCGCTCCACGCGGTCCTGGATCCACTTGCGCTGCTTGGGGTCCTGGATGTGCATGAACTCGATGCCGGTGGTGCGGCAGTACGAGTCGCGCAGCACGCCGAGGATGTCGCGCAGCTTCATCATCGACTTGCCGGCGAAGCCGCCGACGGCGAAGTCGCGCTCCAGGTCCCACAGGGTGAGGCCGTGCTCGACGATGTCCAGGTCGGGGTGCTTGCGCTGCTTGTACTCCAGCGGGTCGGTGTCGGCCATGACGTGGCCGCGGACCCGGTAGGAGTGGATCAGCTCGAAGACCCGGGCGGCCTTGGTGACGTCGTCGTCGTGCGAGGCGTCGATGTCCTTGAGCCAGCGGACCGGCTCGTAGGGGATCCGCAGCGCCTCGAAGATGTCGTCGTAGAAGCCGTTCTCGCCGAGGAGGTAGTTGGCGACGACGCGCAGGAACTCGCCGGAGGCGGCGCCCTGGATGACCCGGTGGTCGTAGGTCGACGTGAGCGTCATGACCTTCGAGATGCCGAGCTTGTTCAGGGTGTCCTGGGAGGTGCCCTGGAACTCCGCCGGGTAGTCCATGGAGCCGACGCCCATGATGACCGACTGGCCGGGCATCAGACGCGGCACCGAGTGGACCGTGCCGAGGCCGCCGGGGTTGGTCAGGGAGACCGTGACACCGGAGAAGTCGTCCATCGTCAGCTTGCCGTCGCGGGCGCGGCGGACGATGTCCTCGTAGGCCTGCCAGAACTCGAAGAAGTTCAGCGTCTCGGCCTTCTTGATGCCGGCCACGACGAGCTGGCGGTCGCCGTTGGGCTTCACCAGGTCGATGGCCAGGCCGAAGTTGACGTGCGCGGGCTTGACGAGGGTGGGCTTCCCGTCCTTCTCCGCGTAGTGCCAGTTCATCGACGGCATGGCCTTGATGGCCTGCACCATCGCGAAGCCGATCAGGTGCGTGAAGGAGATCTTCCCGCCCCGGGCGCGCTTCAGGTGGTTGTTGATGACGATCCGGTTGTCGAACAGCAGCTTCACCGGGACCGCGCGGACCGAGGTGGCCGTCGGCAGCTCCAGCGAGGCGTTCATGTTCTTCGCGACGGCCGCGGCGGGACCACGCAGGGTGACCAGCTCGGGACCCTCGGGCGCCGCGGCGGCGGGCGCGGCCTTCGCGGCGGCCGGAGCCGGAGCGGCGGCGGGCTTCGCGGGCGCCGGAGCGGGCGCTGCGGCCTGGGGAGCGGCCGGGGCGGCCGGAGCAGCCGGGGCGGGCGCCGCGGGCGCCTGGGCGGCGGGCGCGGGCGTGGTGGGCGCGGGCGTGGTGGGAGCCGGCGCGGCCGGAGCCGCGGCCTGCTGCGCCTGCGGTTGCGCGGGCGGCGTGGTGCCCGCGGCCCCCGCGGCCGCGGTACCCGCCGGAGCCGAGGCGGCGGGCGCTCCCGGCTTGTAGTCGGCGAAGAAGTCCCACCAGGCACGGTCTACCGAATTCGGGTCCTGGAGGTACTGCTGATAGATCTCGTCGACGAGCCACTCGTTCGGCCCGAACGCGGCTGCGGGATTCTTGCCCGCTTGGTCTGCGTCGGTCGTGGGGGCACCTCCCGCCCGAAGGGTGGGGGAGCTCGAGTTACTGGGGGACTGTGGCGACACGGCGGCAACCGCCCTCTTCCGCTTCACAAGGTGATGGACAGCGGGAATTAAGGCTACGCCCCCAAGACCGTGAAGGTCAGGTCGGGCCGGTTCATCGTCGTGTAAGTCACATCGGAAACCGTGTTTCGGGGCTTGAAATGGCGGGAAACAAGCGTGGTTCCGCTGTGAGAGGACCGAATCGGGCATGGCTCCGCCACGCCGGTGATCACCTCGCTCCGGCC
This sequence comes from Streptomyces sp. NPDC048417, assembly GCF_040651615.1. NCBI lineage: Bacteria > Bacillati > Actinomycetota > Actinomycetes > Kitasatosporales > Streptomycetaceae > Streptomyces > Streptomyces sp. NPDC048417. The sequence goes on from NZ_JBEZKI010000030.1 coordinate 18,323, forward strand.
CCCGTCGCGACGTACGCACAGGCCGCACCTGCTCACACGTGTCCGGCTGCGCGGACGACCGTGGGACCGCAGGTGGATCTTGAGGCTCCGGATCGAACTTTACGTCAACTTGGCAGGGATCAAAGCCCCGGGAGGGTGACGATGATCCTGCAGCCCCGGTCGGATTCGGCCACGCCGATCCGGCCGCCGTGCAGATCGACCGCCCACCGGGCGATCGCCAGCCCCAGCCCCGTACCGCCGTCGCTGCCGGGCCCGTGCGGCCGTCGTACGGCTCCCCGGTTGAAGCGCTCGAAGACGCGGTGCCACTCCGAGCGCGGAATGCCGGGGCCCTCGTCCAGGACCTCCAGCTCCAGCGACTCCGGCTGCTGGCCGCGCCGCGCCTTCAGGGTCACCCGGCCGTGCGGCGGGCTGTGCTTGACCGCGTTGTCGATGAGGTTCGCCACGACCTGGTGGATGCGCTCCGGGTCGGCGTGCGCGGTCAGCTCCGGCGGCGAGACGTCCAGGTGCAGATGGACGTCCGTACGGGTGTGACTTCCGGAGTTCGAGGCCAGACCGCGCGCCCCGGCGACCATGTTGGCCTCCTTGAGCACGCCCGAGAGGTACGGCCACACCTCGAAGCGGCGCTGCCGCAGCGGTACGACGCCGTTGTCCAGGCGGGAGAGGTCCAGCAGGGTCTCCACGAGCCGTCCGAGGCGCTCGGTCTGCTTCAGGGCCGTGCGCATGGTCTCGGTGTCCGGCTCGGCGATGCCGTCGACGACGTTCTCCAGGACGGCGCGCAGTCCCGCGATGGGCGTACGCAGCTCGTGCGAGACGTTCGCCACCAGCTCCTTGCGCTGGCGGTCCTGGGCCTCCAGCTCGTCGGCCATGACGTTGATCGTCTCGGCCAGGTCGCCCAGCTCGTCCCGGCGGTTCTCGCGCACCCGGCGGGTGTAGTCGCCCTGCGAGATGGACCGGGCCACCGCGTTCATGTCGTCCAGCGGCGCGGTGAGCGAATGGGCCACGAACTGCGTTATCAACAGTGTGGCGATCATCGAGAAGACCGTGATGAAGCGCAGCTCCGTCTTGGTGTGCACCGCGATCATCGACAGACCCGTGGTGATCAGGACCGAGACGACGACCAGCGCGCCGAGCTTGGTCTTGATCGAGAACGGGCGTACGGCGCCCCAGGGCTCCTCCCCGGGGCCTCTCGGTCCGGCCGGCCCGGCGCTCATGGCGTCGGTGTCTCCAGCGCGTAGCCCACACCGTGCACGGTGCGGATCCGCTCGGCGCCGATCTTCCGGCGCAGCGCCTTGATGTGGCTGTCGACGGTCCGGGTGCCCGAGGCGTCCGCCCAGTCCCACACCTCGGCGAGCAGCTGCTCACGCGAGAGCACCGCACGCGGGGTGTTGGCCAGGCACACCAGCAGGTCGAACTCGGTCGGCGTGAGGTGCACGTCCTCGCTGCGCACCCGCACCCGGCGCTGTGCGTGGTCGATCTCCAGCTCGCCGAGGCGCAGAATGCCGGACCGGGGCGTGGAGGCCGCGACGGCCGCCCGCTCCACCCGGCGCAGCAGTACGTGCACCCGGGCCGCCAGCTCCCGCATGGAGAACGGCTTGGTCATGTAGTCGTCGGCGCCGACCCCGAGGCCGACCAGCATGTCGGTCTCGTCGTCGCGCGCGGTGAGCATCAGCACCGGCACCGGCCGCTGGGCCTGCACGCGACGGCAGACCTCCAGACCGTCGAAGCCGGGCAGCATGATGTCGAGGATCAGCAGATCGGGCTGCCAGGCCTCGGCGGTGTCGACGGCGGCCGGTCCGTCGCCCGCCGTTTGCACGAGAAATCCCTCGGCGCGCAGGCGGGCCGCGATGGCGTCGACGATCGTGGGGTCGTCCTCGACGACCAGAACCCGGCGCTGGGCGCCCGGAGTGGCCGCCGCCGCGCCGTTGTGGGAGGTGTGTGTCTGCTCCATCGCCCGCCCCTGTGTGCTTTCCGGAACCAGTGGGGTGATCCCATGACTGCGATTGACGCTTGAATGATCCGCGTCAGGGATGCACATTACGGGGACAGGCGGCGCACTCGCTATCCAGGGCGGACGGCAAGGTGAACGACGTCCGGAACGCCCCGGGCAACCGGGATCTCTTCGGTACGCACCTGTTTGAACCCGGCATTCCACAAGGATTCCTCGAATTCGGAAGAGGGCTGGGCGGACCACACGGCGAGTACCCCGCCCGGCCTCAACACCCTTGCGCAGCTTGCGAGTCCGGCCGGTGAGTAGAGGCTCTGGTTGTCCTCGTCGACGGTCCAGCCGGGCCCGTTGTCGATGTCCAGGCACAGCGCGTCGAATGTGTCGGAAGTCTCATTGACGTACGTCACTAGATCGTTTTCGACGATCATCGTGCGCGGATCGGCGAACGCGCGCGCGGACAGGGACGACAGCGGGCCGTCCCGGTGCCAGTCGACGACCGCCGGCTCCCGCTCCACGACCGTGATCCGTCCCCAGCGGGGATCCCGCGCGGCGTGCGCGAGCGAGAACCCGACGCCGAGCCCGCCGATCAGCACGACCGGCCCCGCCCGTCCGTCCAGGGCGTCCCGGGCGGCGTCCACGAGCAGCCGCTCCGAGCGGCCGTCGGAGGTGTCCATCAGGAAGCAGCCGTTGGCGATGATCTGCAGCAACCCGCCGTGCCGGCGCAGGACCACCTCGCCGTACGGCCCCTCGCGCCGGTCCAGGACCATGGGAGGGCTCTCGTCCAGGGAAGTCGCGCCGGTCATGTCCGCCATGGCGTCCATCCTGCCCCAACAGGGCTTTGCGGCCACGCGAATTACGGGCGTCGGACGGTCGCACGGGTGTCACTCGTTCGAGGGGCCGCACGGCGCTCCGCGCCCGCCGCTGGCCCCAGGCGGCTCATATGGTTCCTCCCGACCTCTCACAGTTCTTCAGAAAATCCTGTGAATCGCTCCCCGCGTGGCTTCGGTCATAGACAGCGACTCCGGGGACGGCAAAGGCTGGTGAGGTGAAACGGAAGGAGCGCCTCACCGTGGAACGGACCGTTGGGGCCGCGTCAACGCCCACGCCGGAGCCCTTTGCGGCGACTTCGCCGGGGCCGCTGCCCGGCGTGGAGGTCGCCGTTCTGCTGGACGGTGTGCCTCGGCAGCGTGGCTCGGGCACGGTGCGCGTTCCGAAGGTCCCCCGCCCTGTCCTGCGGGTGCGTCCCTGGCGGCTGCTGCCCACCCCCAGCGGCGCCCCGGTCACCTTCGCCTACACGGCGATCCTGGCCCTGACCTCGCTCTTCGCCGGCTACGCCAGCCCCGGCCTGCTGCGCGCCGTCTACCAGGACTCCAGCACCGACGTCGCCCACCTCCTGCGCACACCGGTGTTCGTCCTGCTGGCCAGCGCGCTGTGGGTCGCCGGCGGTCTCCTCTCCCCGTACGTCCTCGCCTTCGTGCTGGTCCTGACCGCGCTGGAACGGCGGATAGGGGGCGCCCGGGCGCTCCTCGTCTTCCTGGCGGGCCATGTGCTGGCCACCCTCGCCACCGAGGTCCCGGTCGGCCTCGCGGTCCTGGTCGGCCACCTGCCCGACAGCTCCCTGCACCGCCTCGACTACGGCATCAGCTTCGGCGTGGCCGCCAGCATCGGCGCCCTCTCCGGCCTGCTCACCCCCTGGCTGCGCTGGCCCCTGCTCGCCCTGGTCGGCTACAGCCTCCTCACGGACCTCGCCGCCTTCGAGGACCCGATGACCAACTGGGGCCACCTGATCTCGCTGGGCATCGGGACGGCACTCTGGCCGGTGGTACGACGCTGGTACCAGGAGCGGCACCAGACTCCGGCCGGGGCCGCCGCCGCGTGACGTGCGGGATCAGGCCCTGCGCGCGGCCCCGAGCCCGCTCAGGGCGGCGGCATGCCCGCTCAGGGCGGCGGCATGCCCGCTCAGGACAGCGGCACGCCCGCTCAGGGCGGCGGGAGCCGACCGTGGCGAGGTGACCGGCTCGTGCTGTGCCCGGCCTAGAAGACCGTTCGCGAGGTCACCGGGCCCCGGCCGGCCCGGCTGACGGGAGTCGGCCGACACCGGCCAACTCCCGTGGCGACGGCGCGTTAGTACTCCGTGTACTGCGTCAGAGGGCCGGAGTCCAGACGTACGGGGTGGTTGTCGTCAGACCGTCTCCCGCGGCTCGGCCACGGAACCCGCCGCGCGCAGTCGGTCGGGGAGGTCCGCCGGGTCGTCGTGCCCGCGCGTCTTCCACTCCACCGCCTCGCCGCGCGCCGCGAAGAAGTCCCGCTGCCGGGCGATCAGCGCGTCCAGCCCGGGGCCGCGCACACCGCCCCAGTCGCGCGGCCCGGTCACGAAGCCGCGGTGCTGGCCCACGACCCGCAGGACGGGGCCGTCGTGTTCGTAGGTGATCCCGGGCGCGGGGGCGGGCTGGACGGCGCGCATCTGGGCGTCGTAGGCGGCCAGCAGGGCCGTGTCGGTGTCGGTGTCGGTCATCGGCCGAACCTACGGGGAATGAGCCCGCGCCGATCAACTGTTTTCCAGCCGTGGCGTCAGGTGTTCTCCCGGGCGTGCGCCCGATACGGCCAGGTCACCTACCGATCGCTCAGAGCGAACGCACCCCCGGGAACATTCGGTGGCTCACATGCATTGAGTCGGCATAACTCAAGTTCAATGCCGAAGGGGAGATCATGGCTTCGACGTCCGCATCACTCACCCTCCCTGTGCTGCCCCTCGACGGCGAGGTCGTGCTGCCCGGGATGGTGGTCCCGCTGGACCTCAAGGACCCCGATGTACGTGCCGCCGTGGAGGCCGCCCAGGCCGCCGCCCGTACCGAGCCCGGCAAGCCCAGGGTGCTGCTGGTACCGCGTATCGACGGCGCCTACCCGAGCACCGGCGTGCTCGGCACCGTGGAGCAGGTCGGCCGACTGGCCGACGGTGACCCCGGCGCGCTGATCCGCGGCCGTTACCGCGTCCGCATCGGCGCCGGCACCACCGGCCCGGGTGCCGCCCTGTGGGTGGAGGGCACCCGCATCGAGGAGAACGTCCCGGAACCGGTGCCCGGTCATGTCACCGAACTGGTCAAGGAGTACAAGGCCCTCGCCACCGCCTGGCTGCGCAAGCGCGCCGCCTGGCAGGTCGTCGACCGGGTGCAGGCCATCGACGACGTCTCCGCGCTCGCCGACAACTCCGGCTACTCGCCGTTCCTGACCACCGACCAGAAGATCGAGCTGCTCGAGACCGCCGACCCGGTGGCCCGCCTCAAGCTGGCCACCCAGCAGCTGCGCGACCACCTCGCCGAGCAGGACGTGGCCGAGACCATCGCCAAGGACGTCCAGGAGGGTGTCGACAAGCAGCAGCGCGAGTTCCTGCTCCGCCGCCAGCTCGAAGCCGTCCGCAAGGAGCTGCGCGAGCTCAACGGCGAGAAGGACGGTGAGGAGTCCGACGACTACCGCACCCGCGTGGAGGCCGCCGACCTGCCCGAGAAGGTCCGCGAGGCCGCCCTCAAGGAGGTCGACAAGCTGGAGCGGTCCAGCGACCAGTCCCCCGAGGGCTCGTGGATCCGCACCTGGCTGGACACGGTGCTGGAACTGCCGTGGAACGAGCGGACCGAGGACGAGTACGACATCCAGGGCGCCAAGGCGGTCCTGGACGCCGAGCACGCCGGCCTGGAGGACGTGAAGGAGCGGATCACCGAGTACCTGGCGGTGCGCAAGCGCCGTGGCGACCGGGGGCTCGGGGTCATCGGCGGGCGCCGCGGCGGTGCCGTGCTGGCGCTGGTCGGTCCGCCCGGTGTCGGCAAGACCTCGCTCGGTGAGTCCGTCGCCCATGCCATGGGGCGGAAGTTCGTCCGGGTCGCCCTCGGCGGTGTCCGTGACGAGGCCGAGGTCCGCGGTCACCGGCGTACGTACGTGGGCGCGCTGCCCGGCCGGATCGTCCGCGCCATCAAGGAGGCCGGTTCGATGAACCCGGTCGTCCTGCTCGACGAGATCGACAAGGTGGGGTCCGACTTCCGGGGCGACCCGGCGGCCGCCCTGCTCGAGGTCCTCGACCCGGCGCAGAACCACACCTTCCGCGACCACTACCTGGAAGTCGAACTCGACCTGTCCGACGTCGTCTTCCTGGCCACCGCCAACGTCCTGGAGGCCATCCCGGAGGCCCTGCTCGACCGTATGGAGCTGGTCCGCCTGGACGGCTACACCGAGGACGAGAAGGTCGTCATCGCCCGTGACCACCTGCTCCCGCGCCAGCTGGAGCGGGCGGGCATCGACAAGGACGAGGTCGTCCTGGAGGAGAGCGCGCTGCGCAAGCTCGCCGGCGAGTACACCCGGGAGGCGGGCGTCCGCACCCTGGAGCGGTCGATCGCCCGGCTGCTGCGCAAGGTCGCGGCCCAGCACGAACTGGGACAGCGGGAGCTGCCGTTCACCGTCAGGGACGAGGACCTGCGCGCCCTGATCGGCCGGCCGCACCACGTGCCCGAGTCCGCCCAGGACCCGGCCGAGCGCCGGACGGCGGTCCCGGGCGTGGCGACCGGGCTCGCGGTCACCGGAGCGGGCGGCGACGTCCTCTTCGTGGAGGCGTCACTGGCCGACCCGGAGACGGGCGCGGCGGGGCTGACCCTCACCGGTCAGCTGGGTGACGTGATGAAGGAGAGCGCGCAGATCGCCCTGTCCTTCCTCCGTTCCCACGGCGCCGAACTGGAACTCCCGGTCGGCGACCTGAAGGAGCGGGGCGTGCACATCCACTTCCCGGCGGGCGCGGTCCCGAAGGACGGCCCGAGCGCCGGCGTCACCATGACGACGGCCCTCGCGTCCCTCCTGTCGGGCCGGCTGGTCCGCACGGACGTGGCGATGACCGGCGAGGTCTCGCTGACCGGCCGGGTGCTGCCCATCGGCGGCGTGAAGCAGAAGCTGCTCGCCGCCCAGCGCGCCGGGGTGAGCACCGTCATCATCCCCAAGCGCAACGAGGCCGACCTGGACGACGTCCCGGCGGAGGTGCTGGACAAGCTCGACGTCCACGCCGTCACCGACGTCCGCCAGGTCCTGGAGCTGGCGCTCGCGCCCGCCACGAACGGCGCGGCGCCGGAGGTTCCGGTAGCGGCGTGACGGACGCTGCCGGATGAGGAAGGCCCGGGTCCCCGCGAGGAGGCCCGGGCCTTCGCCGTGTGCGGTGTCAGCCGTTGGCGAGTGCGATCACCCGGTCAAGGGCTCCGTTGAACTTGTCGTGGTCTCCGACGGTCGGACCGGACGACGTGTACTGCCACGCCGTGTAGTACGACCAGCCGGCCGGCAGCGTCCCCACGTCCGAGGCGTACCGGGCGACCCACAGCGGGTTGGTGGCGGCGAAGCCGCTGTAGTTGCCGGTGCAGTCGGTCCACCAGCTGGTCGCCGTGTAGATCACGGCGTCCCGGCCGGTCCGTGCCTTGTAGGTGTTCAGGAAGTCGGCGATCCAGCTGACCATCGCGCTCGCGGACTTGCCGTAGCACGCGGCGCCGTACGGGTTCCACTCGATGTCGAGGACGCCGGGCAGGGTCTTGCCGTCCCGCGACCAGCCGCCGCCGTGGTCGACGAAGTAGTTGGCCTGGGTGGCGCCGCTCGTGGTGTCCGGGGTCGCGAAGTGGTAGGCGCCGCGGATCATGCCCACGTCGTAGGAGCCGTTGTACTGCTGGGTGAAGTAGGGGTTCGTGTAGTACGTGCCTTCGGTCGCCTTGGTGTACGCCCATTTGACCCCGCTGCTCAGCAGGGTCGACCAGGCGACGTTGCCCTGGTACCCGGCGACGTCGACACCCTCGGTCTGGGTGGCGTCGCCGCTCTTGGGCGTACCGCTCTGGCCGTCGTGGGCCAGGACGCCCATGCCCATGTACGCCGAACCGCGGGCGGGGGTGCCCGTGTCGGCGTGGGCCGGGGTCAGGGAGACCGTCGCGAGCAGCAGCGCGAGCAGTCCGGTGACGAGAGTGGGGGCGGGTCTGTGCACGGGCATGACGTGCCTCCGTGGGGTGAGGTGGGGTCCCAGATATGCCAGAGACGGTCGGCGCGAGCGGCGCGACACGACGGGGGTCACACGGTGCGACGCCAACCGCTGGCGTGGGCATGCCATCGATTGCCTGGTGGAGACGCTACGCACGTAGAAGAAGCCGGGGAAGGGGGTCCGGACGCTGCCGTTGGTCTACGCCTGCGAAATACTTGGCGAGCTGCGGTGATGACGGGGTTTGACGGAAACTTTCAGGACTGCGAAACCGATCAGGGGTGCTGACGTGCACGACGACGAAAAGGGCGACGAACAGCCCGCCGCCACCGGATTGACGCCCAGTGGTGCAGACCAGGAATTCCTCACCCTGGAACGCGAGTTGACGATGCTGCTGCGGCGCGCCCGGGCCAATCAGGGAGAGATGGCCCGCGAGGTCCACCCCGACCTGGAGTCCGCCGCGTACGGCCTGCTGGTCCGGCTCGACGAGTGCGGCGGTCAGCGCGCCACCGAACTGGCCGCCTACATCGGCGTCGGCAAGGCCACCATGTCCCGCCAGCTGCGGGCCCTGGAGGAGCTCGGGCTGATCGCCCGCCAGCCCGACCCGGCCGACGGACGGGCCTGGCTGGTCGCCCTCACCGACGAGGGCCGGCGCCGGGTCGGCACGGTCCGCGAGGCCCGCCGCGGCCGCTACGTCAGTCAGCTCGCCCACTGGCCCCGCCAGGAGGTCGCCGAACTGGCCCGGCTGCTGCACCAGCTGAACGGCGTCATGGAGAAGTAGCCGCCGACGGGGGCTTCAGGACGCACCGGGGGCATCGGAACGCGCGGGGGCTTCGGTACGCACGGGCGCTTCAGAGTTCGACGTGCACCACCGTCGCGTCGTCGTGCGTCTTGCTCCGCCGCAGGAACACCCGCCCCTCCCGGTCGGCCGCCTCCAGCTCCCGTACCCGTTCCACCAGCGCCCGCGCGCCCTCTTTGCGTACGACGTCGAAGAGGGCCGCCCAGTCGCCCTCGCGGAACTTCTCGGTCCAGCGGGTCGCCCCGTCGGTGAGGGCCGCGAGGGCGCCGACCCGGTGCCGGGGCACGCTCCCGGTGACCGCGCGGGCCGCGACCGAGGGGTCGGCGGCGGCCGTGAAGAAGCCGCCCTCCTTGTTGCGGACCGTGGCGTCGGCGATCGCGTCCGTGGCCAGGGAGGACCGGGGGAGGCGGTCGAGCCGGTCGTCCAGGACCGGGATGACGGTGCCGTCGGGGGAGCGCAGGAGCAGCGCGGAGTCGGACAGGACCAGGTACTCCACGGTGTCCTCGGACCAGCGGGCCAGAACGACCGTCGCCTGGGGGGTGCGCGGGTGAGAAAGGTCACAGGTGTCACCGTGTGCGTCGGCTGTGCGGTGGATCGCCCGTTCGAGGATCTCCCGCAGCGTCAGATCTCGTGCCGAAACGGTCAGTTCGGTCAACGCGCCGCCGAGCCGCGCGGTGAACCAGGGGACGGAATGCAGACACCCGGTTCCGTCCTTCGGCGGGGTGACCCCGTCCAGGACGATCACACAGCCCCCCTGCCCCGAGGCGGGAAGTCCGACACCGGCGAAGTCCTCGTTGGGGCGGTCGGGGGCACCGGGTTCCGAAACGACTTCAGTACGCATTCGGCCAGTCTGCACGACCCCTTCACGACCTTCGCCAAAGGCTGGCAACCACCCGGGAATTCACGCGGTCTCGCAGGTCAGCCGCCTGTTTTGGGGTGGAATGGCGCACTCCGGGAAGGCGTGGTGGCGAATCCTGTCAAAGCCTGTCGTCCGCGTCCAACCGGCCAGCCGGAAAAGGCCCCCGCGCGGTCCGCCGGAACTTGCCCGCCAACTCCCCTCCGATGTTCACTCCTTCGGGTGGCGGGTCAGGCGATGCGAGACCGCCGCCCACCGGCGCTGGGAGGGTCGGGGACCTACATAACGGGTGCACGTATCGGGTACACGCACCACTTGGCACCGAAATGCCGGGGATTATGACGGGGTGCCACCCGGCCCCATGGGTACACGAGTTCAGGAATGCGAGCACCGGTGCAGAAGACGCGGCCTCGGCGCACAGGCAAGAAGACGGCCTCCGAAACGGGCGCCGTCGCTCCCGTCGGCACCGGCCGCCGCAAGCATGTCCGCACACGGCTGATCGTGGCCGTGGCGGTGGTCGCCGCGGCGATCGCGGGGGCCGGCGCGCCCGCTGTGCTGACCGCCTCCGGGCAGCTGAGCGACTCCCAGGACCTGGTGACCCTCGCCGGGCGCACCCAGGACGCGCTGGCGCTGGCCAACTCGCTCGCCGACGAGCGCGACGAGGTCACCTCCTACGTCGCGGCGGGCCGCCCCAAGTCCAAGGCGCCCTCCCAGGACCGCGGCGCCCGGGTCGACCGCCAGGTCGAGGACCTGCGCGCGGACACCGACATCCCGGGCTGGCTGCGCACCGACCTCGACGGCATCGCGGCCGTCCGCCGGTCCGCGCTCACCGGGCAGAGCACGGCCCTGCAGGCGCACGAGGCGTACTCCCGGACCATCACCGAACTCCACCGGCTCGCCGTGGAACTGGCCGAGCAGACGCCCCCCAGGGCCGGCTCCGGCGCCTACGCGCTCGCCCAGCTGGACTCCGCCGTCCAGCAGTCCGCGGCGGCCCGGGGCCTCCTGCTCGCCGCCCTGAACGTCCCCACCTCCACCCAGACCACGATCGACCCGCTCACCGGTCTGTCCACCACGAGCAAGACCACCTCGGACGCCGACAGGAAGCAGCGCGACGCGCTCACCGCCGCCGCCCAGCAGGCCAGGCTGCGCGCCGACGCGGCTCTCGCCGACTTCCGCGACACCGCGCCCACGACGGCGGTCGAGTCGTACGACTCCACGGTCACCGGCAACGACGTCAACGACGCCGACAAGTTCCTGGCCGCCCTCACCGACCAGCCGACCCTCTCCGACGACGACCTCGCCACCGGCACCAAGAAGCTGGACACCGCGCTGTCCGCCCGGGTCGACCTGATGCGGGGCGCCGAGTCCGCCCTCTACGACCACCGCACCAAGGACCTCGCCAAGTTCCGCGACGACGACGTCACCGCGCTGGAGATCCGGGTCGCGGTGCTCGGCGCCCTGATGCTGGTGGCGGTGGGCGTCGCCACGGCCATGGCCCGCACCCTCACCCGCCCCCTCTCGGTGCTCCGCCGGGGCTCGGCGCGGCTCGCCGAGGCCGAGGACCCGCGCGCCGCGGAACCGATCACGTTCACGGGCCGCGACGACGAGTTCGCCCAGGTCGTCCGCTCCGTCAACGCTCTGCACGCGCGCGCCGCGGAGCTCTACGACCGCATCGCCACCCTGGAGACCGACCGCAAGCACCTGGTCGGCCAGCGCCAGAAGATGGCCGACGCCCGCGAGGAACTGCGCGCCGAACTGGCCGACGCCGGCGACCAGCTCGAGCGGCTGCGCACCAGCATCGGCGGCACCTTCGTCAACCTCGCGCTGCGCACCCTCGGCCTGGTGGAGCGGCAGCTGGCGGTGATCGAGGGCCTGGAGGAGCGCGAGCACGACCCGGACCGGCTGGCCACCCTCTTCAAGCTCGACCACTTCGCCACGGTCATGCGCCGGCACAGCGAGAACCTCCTGGTCCTCGCCGGTACCGAGCACGTCCAGCAGCATGCGGGCCCGATCCCGCTGGTGGACGTCGTCCGGGCGGCGGTCAGCGAGATCGAGCGGTACGAGCGGGTCCGGATCTCGGCCCTGCCCCCGCACGCGCACGTGGCCGGCTTCGCCGCCGACGACCTCAGCCACCTGCTCGCCGAGCTGATGGAGAACGCCACCGCGTCCTCCCCGCCCGACGTGCCCGTGGAGATCTCCGGCTGGCTGCTGGAGAGCGGCGAGGTCATGCTCTCCGTGCAGGACGAGGGCATCGGCATGACCGCCGACCGCCTGGTCCGCCTCAACGGCCGCCTCGCCGCCTTCGACCCCGAGTCGCCGTACGACCAGGAGGGCGAGGGCGGTCTCGGCCTCGGCCTCTACGTGGTGGCCCGCCTGGCCCACCGGCATGGCGTCCGCGTGCAGCTGCGCGAGCAGAAGCAGGGCGGGGTGGCGGCGGTCGTGGTGCTGCCCCGGTCCCTGCTGGCCGCGGCCCCCACGGCGGCGGTCCCCTCGGCCACGACGGGTTCCGGCGCCGCCCACGGCTTCTCCCTGCCCGGCGCGGACGCGGAGGTCAACTCCAACGTCCTGTACGGCCGCACGAAGTCCGGCGACCCCCTGGTGACGCTGGCGGAGAAGGCCGTACGGGACGCCGACGAACAGCCCGCGCACGAACAGGCGGCCCACGAACAGCCCGCCCACGAACAGCCCGTCCACGGACAGGCGGCCCCACCGAAGGCAGCGGCTCCCGAACCGGAGGCCCGCCCGAAGGCACCGGCGGAGACCTTCGCCGAGACGACGATGGAACTCCTGCTCCCGGACCCGGCAGGGCTGGAGTCCGGGGCGGCAGCGGACCCGACGCGAACCGCTGCCACCGGGGAGCAGGCGCACCCTGCTGCCGCCACCGGGGAGCAGGCGCACCCTGCTGCCGCCGCGGGGGAGCAGGCCTACCCCGCCGCTGCCGCCGGGGAGCGGACGCACCCCGCTGACGCCGAGGGGCACACGCGGCCGCGGTCCGCGGTCGCCGACGGTGAGCGGGCCCCACTGGGGCCACCCGCAGTCGACCACGAAAGCCGCACGGGTGGTGCGGATGGGAACGACGGCTTCGGCGACGCCCGCCCGGGCGGTGCCGTCGGGGACGACGGCGCCGTGGACGAGGACCCGGTCACCAGCAAGGGCCTCCCCAAGCGCACCCCCAGGATCACCGCCCCCGCCCCGGCCCCCCGCCAGCGCGGCACCGGCGTCGACGCCGACGCCCTGCGCCGCAGGCTCGGCGGCTTCCGCAGCGGCGCCGACGCCGGCCGCCGGGACGTCGCGGCGGAGATCGCCGAGCAGACCGGCCAGAACCCGATGCCGAGTACCGCACCAGCCGTACCCGGATCAGTCGTGTCCGAAGAAGCCACGGGGGGCACAGTCGAGGAGGCAAGCAGTTGACGGCGCCCAGTACCTTCGGACTGAGCAGTGAGGCTCGTAACCTGCACTGGCTGCTGAGCAACCTCGTCGAGGAGGTGGCCGGTATCCAGTCGGTGGCCGTGGTCTCCTCCGACGGGCTGCTCCTGCTCTCCTCGGACCCCGGCCGCAACGAAGAGGCCCGTGAGGCCAGGAGCGAGAAGCGCACCGGCCCGCGCGGCTCCGCCGCCGACCTCGCCACCATCGTCTCCGGCATCGGCAGCCTGACGATCGGCGCCGCCCGGCTGATGGACTTCGGCGGGGTCAAGCACACGATGGTCGCGATGGACGAGGGCAGCCTCTTCGTGATGTCGATCAGCGACGGCTCGCTGCTCGGCGTACACGGCTCCGCGGAGTGCGACATGAGCGTCGTGGCCTATCACATGGCGCTGTTCGTCGGCCGCGCCGGTCACGTCCTGACCCCGGAGCTCCGCACCGAGCTGAGGAAATCCCTCGAGGCAGACGCGACGAGGAGCGGCCAGTGAGCAACGCGCCGAAGAACCGCAGGCAGAACCTCCCGGTGCGAGGCGGCGACCGCAAGCCCGCCCGCGTCCGCCCCTACTCGCTCACCGGCGGCCGTACCCGCTTCGGCCACGTCCTCCTCGTGGAGACGTTCGTGGCGGCGCTGGAGGCCCCCGAGGAGCGCAAGGAACTGACGAATGGTTCCCTCAACTCCCGGGTGATGCCGGAGATGCGGGCCATCGTCGAACTCTGCCGCCGTATGCGCACGGTGGCCGAGATCGCCGCGCTGCTGAAGATGCCGCTCGGTGTGGTCCGGGTCCTGCTCAGTGACCTCGCGGACCAGGGAAAGATCCGTGTGTACGGAACCGGGACCGGTCACGGCGTGGGCCGCCCGGACCGCGCTCTGCTCGAAAGGGTGCTCAGTGGACTACGCCGTCTCTGACGCCTCCGGCGTCGCCCCGCTCCTCGACGGGGAGGAGCACGTGAGGTCCTGGCAGACGGACCGCGCCCGGGCCCCCATCGCGACGAAGATAGTCGTGGCGGGCGGTTTCGGCGTCGGCAAGACCACACTGGTCACCGCCGTCTCGGAGATCACGCCCCTGCAGACCGAGGCGCTGATGACCGAGGCGAGCGAGGAGACCGACGACCTCACCGCCACGCCCGGCAAGCTCACCACCACCGTGGCCATGGACTTCGGCCGCATCACCCTCGACGACGACCTGGTGCTCTACCTGTTCGGCACGCCGGGCCAGCAACGGTTCTGGTTCATGTGGGACGACCTGGTGCGGGGCGCGATCGGGGCCGTCGTGCTCGCGGACACCCGGCGCCTGAAGGACTGCTTCCCGGCACTGGACTACTTCGAGAGCTGCGGGCTGCCGTACGTCGTCGCGGTCAACCACTTCGACGGCAGCGAGCGCTTCGAGCCCGAGGACGTGCGGGAGGCATTGACGATTCCCCCGCGCATACCTGTAATGATCATGGACGCCCGCCGCCGTGTCCCGGTGATCGAGACGCTGTTGTCCCTGGTCGCCCACGCGCTGGACGAAACCCCCGAGTAGCCCTCGAGTGGCCCACCGAGTGGCCCACCGAGTAGATCTTCGTTAGGAGCCACCACCCGCATGCGGAAGATACTCGTCGTGGGGGCCGGCCAGTCCGGCCTCCAGCTCGCCCTCGGCCTCCAGTCGCACGGCTACGAGGTCACCCTGATGTCGAACCGGACCGCGGACGAGATCCGCTCCGGCCGGGTCATGTCGACGCAGTGCATGTTCCACACGGCACTGCAGCACGAGCGCGATCTCCAGCTGAACTTCTGGGAGTCCCAGGCCCCGAAGATCGAAGGACTCGGCGTCTCGGTCGCCGCCCCCGGCTCCTGGGCCGAGGGCCCCGCGGCCCGCGCGATCGACTGGGTGGGCAAGCTCGACGGGTACGCGCAGTCGGTCGACCAGCGGGTGAAGATGGCCGGCTGGATGGAGACCTTCGCCCAGCGCGGCGGCCAGCTGGTCATCCACGGCGCGGCGGTCGGCGACCTCGACTACTTCGCCCGCGCCTACGACCTGGTGCTGGTCTCGGCGGGCAAGGGCGAGCTGGTCCAGATGTTCGGCCGGGACCCGGAGCGGTCCCCCTACACCGAGCCGCAGCGCGCCCTGGCCGTCGCCTACGTCCACGGGCTCGGCCCCCGCCCCGAGCACCCGGACTTCTACGCGGTCCGCTGCAACCTGGTCCCCGGTGTCGGCGAACTCTTCGTCATGCCGACCCTGACCACCTCCGGACCGGCCGACATCCTCTTCTGGGAGGGCATACCCGGCGGCCCGCTGGACGTCTTCAACGGCGTCAAGGACCCCGCGGAGCACCTCTCCCTGACCCTGGAACTCATGGAGCGGTACACGCCCTGGGAGTACGCGCGGGCCACCAAGGTCGAACTGACCGACGCGGGCGGCACACTGGCCGGCCGCTACGCACCCACCGTCCGCAACCCCGTCGGCCGCCTCCCCGGCGGCGGCCTGGTGCTGGGCGTCGCGGACGTCGTCGTCGCGAACGACCCGATCACCGGCCAGGGCTCCAACTCGGCGGCCAAGTGCGCCGCCGCCTATCTCGCCTCGATCCTCGAGCACGGCGAGAAGGAGTTCGACGAGACCTGGATGCAGCAGACCTTCGACCGCTACTGGGACACCGCCCAGCACGTCACCAAGTGGACGAACGCGATGCTCGCCCCGCCGCCGGAGCACATCCTCAACCTGATCGGCGCGGCCGGCCAGCTCCAGCCGGCCGCCGACCGCTTCGCCAACGGCTTCAACGACCCCTCCGACTTCGAGAACTTCTTCTACGAGCCGGAGAAGACGGAGGCGTACCTGGCGTCGGTGGCAGGCGCCGCCTGATCCGGCCGGTTTTCGGCCGCGGGTGCGTGGCGGTTGCTCGCGCGGTTCCTCCCCCAGCCTTCGGCCGGGGGTACCCCCAGCGCCCCTTCGGGGGCGCGTTGCCGTAGCGCCCCGTCAGGGGCGCCGGGCTGTATTCGATGTGCGGCTCTCCGCCGCGTGGGCGCGACCAGCCACGACGGCGCCGCACCCGACCGGCGGCCCGTCGCGGCACGACGGCCATCGCGGCGCCGTCGGCGCAGCGCATACGCTGCATTCATGACCCCGCAGGCCGCCACCCCCGCCTACCGCAGGCTGTCCGTCGAGGAGCGGCGCAGCCAGCTCCTCGAAGCGGCCCTCTCCCTCTTCGCGCACCGCGTCCCCGAGGACGTCTCCCTCGATGACGTGGCGGAGGCGGCCGGGGTCTCCCGCCCGCTGGTGTACCGGTACTTCCCGGGTGGCAAGCAGCAGCTCTACGAGGCCGCGCTCCGGTCGGCCGCCGAGGAGCTGGAGCACTGCTTCGACGAACCCCGCGAAGGCCCCCTGCTGCCCCGCCTCTCCCGCGCCCTCGACCGCTACCTCACCTTCGTCGACCAGCACGACGCCGGCTTCAGCGCCCTCCTCCAGGGCGGCAGCGTGGTGGAGACCTCACGGACGACGGCGACCGTGGACGGCGTACGACGGGCCGCGGCGCAGCACATTCTCAGCCACCTCGGCATCGCCGACCCCGGGCCCCGGCTGCGTATGACCGTCCGTATGTGGATCACCGCCGTCGAGGCGGCCTCCCTGATCTGGCTCGACGAGGACAAGCAGCCGCCCGCCGACGAGCTGCGCGACTGGCTGGTGGACCAGTTCGTCGCCGTACTGAGCGTCACCGCGCGCCGCGACCCGCAGACGGCCGCCCTCGTCGACGCCCTCGCGGCGGATGGCTGAGACTGGTGCCGTGAAGAGTCAGGACACCCCCTTCGAGGGCGGCCCCATGGACGGGCGTGTGCTCCCCGTGCTGCTGGGCATGACCGGCCACCCCCCGAAGACGTACCGCATCCCGGTCCCGGACCCGGCCGGTGGCAGGCCCACCGTCCTGGTCTACCGGCGCGTCCCCCGCGGACACAGCAAGCGTCTGGGTCTGACCCAGGGCTGGAAGTACGCGTACGACCCCACGGGCAAGGGCGGCGGCGGAGGTCCGAAGTGGCCGTGTTCGAAGCCGGACCCGGCCCCCGCACCGGATGCCACGTCGTCCCGCAAGCCGGACGACACGGACGGGTGAAAGGGCTGCGCCGATGGGCCCACAATCGCTGCGCGGACCAGGTCTACATGTCTGATTATCACGATGCGGAACGGAGAGGCCGTCCCGCATCGGAGGTGATGACGTGTCAGGAAGGTTTCTGCGCCTGGCCTGTACGGCCGCGGTGGCGGCCCAGGCCGTCCTCGTACCCGAGCCCGCACTCGCCGCGCCCGGCCCCGAGCGTCCGGTGGCCGAGCTGCTGACGGACCTTCAGGGGCTGTACCGGCAGACCGAGCAGGCCACCGAGACCTACAACGCGACCGAGGAACGGCTGAGGCGGCAGCGCGCCGAGGTGGACCGGCTGGACGACGAGCTGGCCGAGTCCCGGCTCTCCCTGCACTCCAGCAGGGCCGAGGCGGGCCGACTGGCCCGCCAGCAGTACCAGAGCGCCACCGGGCTCTCCCCGTACCTACGGCTGCTTCTCGCCCGCGACCCCCAGCACGCGCTCGACGAGGGCCACGTCATCGGGCAGTTGGCACGCGAACGGGCCCACACGGTGGGGCGTCTCGTGGACGACGAGGAGCGGCAGACCGACCTGGCCCGCAAGGCCCGCAAGGCGCTGGACACCCGACTCGCCCTCGCCGAGGGGCAGAGGAAGCAGCGCGACGAGGTCCAGGGCCGGCTGTCCGAGGTGGAGCGCGTGCTGGCCTCCCTCACCCCCGCCCAGCTGACCGCCCTGGCCGACCTGGAGCGGAACAACACGGCGGACGCGCAGCGGAAGCTCACCGCGTCCGGCGCCCTGAGCGCCACCACACCGCCCCCGTCCCAGGAGGGCGACCGCGCGGTGCGCTACGCGGTGCGGCAGCTGGGCAAGCCGTACCAGTGGGGCGCGCAGGGCCCGACGTCGTACGACTGCTCGGGCCTGACCTCGCAGGCCTGGGACCACGCCGGCAACCCCATCCCGCGCACCAGCCAGCAGCAGTGGGCCGACCTGCCGCACGTCCCGCTGAACCGGCTGCGCCCGGGCGACCTGGTCGTCTACTTCCCCGAAGCCACCCACGTGGCCCTCTACCTGGGCGACGGCAGGGTGGTCCAGGCCCCCCGCCCCGGCGCGAAGATCAAGGTCTCCCCGATCGCGGCCAACCCCATCCTGGGCGCGGTACGCCCGGACCCGAAGGCCCGGCCGCTGGCCCACTACACGGCTCCCACGCTGCCGAAGACGGCGACGGACGGGCCGGACGAGGTCTTCGGGACCCTGCCGCCGACCGCACCCACACTGACCTAGGGCCTCAGGCCAGCAGCCCCGAACTGCGCCACAACCGCCGTCCCGCCCCCCGGAGCACCCCGATGTCGTCCAGGAAGTCGGTCAGCCGCTTCGCGCCCGTCTGCATGACCTCCCGCCGGTGCCCGCTCGCCCGTACCTGGGCCACCGCCTCCCGCCGGTCCAGGCCCACGTTGGTGTAGACCTCGGGGTTGACGAAGGCCACCGAGAAGACCCGCGCGAACTCCCCGGAGGTGACGCGGGTGAACTCCTGCGACCAGCGAGGTGCCGTCATCATCTGGCGGCGCAGCTCCTCGCGGGCGTACCGGACGTGCCGGGCCTCCTCGACCACGTGGATACGCGTGACCCCCCGGACCAGTGTCTGCACCCGCTCGTCGGGGAAGGTCAGCCGCTGCATCCAGTCCAGGACCTCCTCGCCGAGCAGCGTGGCCGTGAAGGAGCCGGGCGTGGTCGAGATCGTCTTGAAGAGACGGCCCAGGTTCTGGTGGGCCCGGCTGACCGGGTACCAGGGCGCGTCACCGCGGGCTATCAGGCGCGCGAACATCTTCGAGTGCCGGCACTCGTCCTCGATCTCGGTCAGCGCGTAGCGCACGTGCGCACTCGTCGCCGCCTTGTCGTAGATGTGCCGCACCAGCAGCTGCATCAGGATCAGCTCGAACCAGATGCCGAGCGAGGCGAGGGCCGCGGCCTCGTGCTGGGAGAGCAGGATCCGCTGTTCCTCGGACATGCGCTTCCACATCGGGGTGTCGTAGAGCGACACCAGCTCCGGCGGCCAGAACCACTTGCCGTCCTCGAAGGGCGCGTCCCAGTCCAGCTCCTTGTCCGGGTCGAAGGAGTGCTTCGCGGAGGAGACGAGCAGCCGTTCGGCCACCTGCTCGCGGTCCTTGAGCAGGCCCAGCGCGTCGCGCAGTCCGTCGACCGCGTCCGCTTCCGTCAGGGTCGTCATGGCTCCCTCACCTCGTTACCCGGGGGTATGTGGTCGTCGGCTCTTATGAGACCGCTTGTCAGCAAGGCGGTCAATCCCCCGCGCACGACTTGTTGACTCCGCGTCTACCCGGCCCCGTCTCCCGGCCCGCTTCAGAGACCCAGTACCGCCCGCATCACCGCCCTGGCGATCGGCGCCGCGTCCCCGCCCCCGCTGATGTCGCCCCGGTCGGCCGCCGCGTCCTCCACCACCACGGCCACCGCCACCTTCGGCTCCAGGTCGCTGTCCGCCTGCGCCCAGGACACGAACCAGGCGTACGGCACCCCGGAGTTGCCCAGGCCGTGCTGCGCGGTGCCGGTCTTGCCGCCGACCGTGGCCCCGCGGATCGCCGCGTTGGACCCGGTGCCCTCCTGCACCACGTCCGTCATCAGCTCCTTCATCCGGACGGCCGTCGAGGGGCTCATCACCTGCCGGACCGGCCCGGCGCCGCCCGTGCCGACGGTCTCGCCGGTGCGCCGCACGGTCCGCTCCACCAGATACGGCGGCCGTGCCATCCCGCCGTTGGCCACCGCCGCCGCGACCATCGCCATCTGCAGCGGGGTGGCGCGGGTGTTGTACTGCCCGATCGACGACAGCGCCAGCTGCGCCTTGTCCACGCTCGTGTCGAAGGTGCTCGGCGAGGCGACGAAGGGGATGCGCAGGTGCCTGTCGTTGAAGCCGAACGCCTGGGCCGTCGCCGTCATGTCCGCGACCCCCACGTCCACGCCCAGCTTCGCGAAGACCGTGTTGCAGGACCACTCGAAGGCCGCCCGCAGCGAGGCGTCCGTACAGCCGTCCCCCTCGTTGGTCAGCCGGGTCGTGGTGCCCGGCAGCCGGTAGGGGTCGGGGGAGTCGGTCGGCGTGTCCAGGTCGGTGACCACGCCCGCGTCAAGGGCGGCGGCCGCCGTCACGACCTTGAAGGTCGACCCCGGCGGATACGTCTGCCGTACCGCACGGTTGAGCATCGGCTTCTCCGGGTCGCCGTTCAGGCGCGCCCAGGCCGAGGTCACCGCCTCGCCGTTGCCGGACAGTTCGGAGGGGTCGTACGACGGGGTGGAGACCAGGGCGAGGATCCGGCCGGTCGACGGTTCGATCGCGGCCACCGCGCCCTTGCGGGTGCCCAGGCCCCGGTAGGCGGCCTCCTGCGCGTACCGGTCCAGGGTCGTGACGACGTTCCCGCCCGGGTTCTGCGAGCGGCTGGTGTCGTTCCACAGCGGGAACGGCGACAGCAGCGGGTCGGTGCCGGAGAGCAGCCCGTCCTCGGCGCGCTCCAGGAACGTGGTGCCGTACAGCTGCGAGGCGAAGCCGGTCACCGGGGCGTACAACGGCCCCTGCGGGTAGGTGCGTTCGTAGCGGAGCTGCTCCCTGCTGTCCCGGGAGCCGGTGACCGGCTCGCCGCCGACCAGGATGTCGCCGCGCGGCAGGCCGTAACGGGCGATGGCGGTCCGGCGGTTGGCGGGGTTGTCGTCGTAGGCGTGGGCCCGGACCACCTGGACGCGGGCCGCGTTGACGAGCAGGGCGAAGAGCAGCAGGGCGCAGAAGGCGCGGGCTCGCCGGATGTACCTGGCCATGCCGGTGTTCTGGCGGTCGTACCGGCTCATGGGGCCACCCGTCCGTCGTAGTGGCGGCGGGCCGAGTCGCTCACCCGGATCAGCAGCGCCACGATGGCCCAGTTGGTGACCACCGAGGAGCCGCCCTGGGCGAGGAACGGCATCGCCATGCCGGTCAGCGGGATCAGCCCGGTCACCCCGCCCGCGATGACGAAGACCTGGAGGGCGACGATCGAGGCCAGCCCGACCGCCAGCAGCCGGCCGAAGGGCTCGCGCAGGGCGAGGCCGGCCCGGTAGCCGCGCTCGACGAGCAGGCCGTAGAGGAGGAAGATCGCGGACAGTCCGGTGAGACCGAGCTCCTCGCCCGCGGTGGCCAGGATGAAGTCCGACTTGGTGGCGAAGCCGATCAGGACCGAGTGGCCGAGGCCGAGTCCGGTGCCCAGCACCCCGCCGGCGGCGAACGCGAAGAGGGACTGGGCGAGTTGGTTCGGACCCTGCCCGGCGTCGATCGAGGCGAAGGGGTGCAGCCAGTCCTCGATCCGGCCGTGGACATGCGGTTCCAGATGGCCGACGGCGACCGCGCCGAGCACCGCGAGCAGCAGGCCCACGGCGATCCAGCCGGTGCGCCCGGTGGCGACGTAGAGCATGACGACGAAGAGGCCGAAGAAGAGCAGGGACGTGCCCAGGTCGCGTTCGAGGATCAGGACGCCGACGCTCACCAGCCAGATGGTGACGATCGGGCCGAGCACCCGCCCCGTCGGGAACTGCATGAACCACAGCCGGCGGCCGGCGTAGGCGAGCGCGTTGCGGTTGGCGGCCAGATACGCGGCGAAGAAGACCGCGAGCAGCACCTTCGCGAACTCGCTGGGCTGGATGGAGAATCCGGCGATCCGGATCCAGATCCGGGCGCCGTTGACGGCGGGGAAGAAGATCGGGAGCAGCAGCAGGACGAGCGCGGCGGCGACACAGACGTAGGAGTAGCGCTGGAGGAGACGGTGGTCGCGCAGCATCAGCACGACCATGATGAACAGGCCGACGCCCAGGGTGGACCAGACGAGTTGGGCGGGGGCCGCCCGGTCGCCGGGGGTCCCCAGGTCCAGCCGGTAGATCAGGACCAGGCCGAGTCCGTTGAGCAGCACGCCGATCGGCAGCGGCAGCGGGTCGGCGTACGGCGCGCGAAAGCGGACGGCGAGATGGGCGACGAGGGCGAGGACGCCGAGGCCGGCGCCGTAACCGGCGGCGCCGGGCGGGACGGTGCCGGTCCGGGCCAGGCCGACCGCGCAGTAGCCGTACACGGAGAGCAGCACGGCCAGCACGATCAGGGCGAGTTCGATGCCGCGGCGCCGGGGGAGACGCACGGGGGCGGCCGGGGCCGCGGACGCCGTGAGGGTGGTTCCGGCCTTGGTCATGTCCGGAACTTACCCAAATAGTGGCAGTTGTGTGCGTTGTAGGGGTGCCGTCGGCGCCAGCGTGGCGTGCGGAGTGTGGATGTGCGGGTGCGTGGGGGCTGGTCGCGCAGTTCCCCGCGCCCCTTAGGGGGTTGCGGTGGTCCCACCTGAAGGGGCGCGGGGAACTGTGCGAGCAACCCCCACACGACCGCAGCCGTGCGAACCGCCCGCAGCCCCCTACGGCAGCGTCAGTGTCGCCACGGCCCCGCCGTCGATCGCGTTCCCGAACGACAGCCGCGCGCCCAGCACCTCCGCCTGCCCCGCCGCGATCGTCAGCCCCAGCCCATGCCCCTTGGTGACGCCCTCCGTCCGGAACCGCTGGGGGCCGTGGGTCACCAGGTACTCGGGGAACCCGCCCCCGTGATCCCGTACGGTGACCTCCTTCCCCTCCACCGTCAGCACCACCGGTGCCCGCCCGTGCCGGTGCGCGTTGGCGACCAGGTTCCCCAGCACCCGTTCCAGCCGCCGCCGGTCCGTCTCCACCCACATGTCCTGTACGACCTTCACCTCGGTCTCCGTCCCGGACGCCCGCACCACCCGCTCGGCCAGCGCGCCCAGCGCCTCAGCGTCGGCCTCCAGCCGCTCCCGGCCGGTGTCCAGGCGGGAGATCTCCAGCAGGTCCTCGGTGAGCGTGCGCAGCGCGGCGACCCGGTCCCGCACCAGTTCCGTCGGCCGGCCCGGAGGGAGCAGTTCCGCCGCCGCGTGCAGCCCGGTCAGCGGTGTCCGCAGCTCGTGCGCCACGTCGGCGGTGAACCGCTGCTCGCTCAGCAGCTTGCTCTGCAGCGACGCGGCCATGCCGTCCAGCGCCGCGGCGACCGCGGCCACCTCGTCCTGCGGCCGGGTCGGGTCCTTCGTCCGGGGGTCGTGCACCCGGGCGTCCAGGTCCCCGGCGCTGATCCGCCGGGCCACCTGCGCGGTGCCGTGCAGCCGCCGGGTCACCCGGGTCACCGCGAACGCGCCGACCAGCAGCGTCGCCCCGATGGCGAGGGCCGACGACCAGACGATGGAGCGGTCGAGGCCGGCGATCGTACGAGCCTGCTGGGAGTAGTCGACGGCCACCGCGAGCGCCTGGTTCCGGTCGGCCGGGCCCGCCGCCCACATCGTGGGACGGCCGTCGTCCCTGGCGACCATCGTGCCGCGCTCCCCGGCCACCGCCAGCGCCCGCAGCCGCGGCGGCAGGCCCGCCGGGTCGATCGCGGAGCCCGGCAGCAGCGCGTCGCCCGCCTGGTACGCGGTCGTCGCGTCCGCGAGCCGGGACAGTGCCTGGTCACGGGCCTGTGCGACGGTCTGGTCGGTGACCGACACGTGCACGAGCACGCCGAGCAGCGCGGCCAGCGCACAGCACATCACCGTGATGAACGCGGCCGACTTCGCCGCGAGCGTCCCGGCCCAGCGGGGGAGCCTCATCGCGCGCTCGCGGAGGCGGCGGCAGAGGCGGCGGCGGAGGAGGCGGAGGGCGCCGGAGTGCGGCTGTGCCGTGCCTTGCCGGTGCGCAGGAACTCGTCCCGGGAGAACACCATCGCCTTCTGCTCCGGATCCCACGCCCAGGTCGTCCGGTACTCGTACCCGGTGATCCCGGCCGGCGACCGCACGATGACCGTCCGCCCGGCCAGCTCGACGCCGATGATCGCGTCGTTGTCCTCCAGCACCTCCACCAGCCGGTGCTTCTCGACGGTGTACACGCGCAGCGCGGTCTGGTTGGTCGGATACAGCCGGAAGCCGAGCGTCAGCTCGTCCCGCCCGTCCCCGGTCAGATCCCGGTAGTAGGGCTTGAGCAGCGGACACCGCGCCCCGCCGCCCCCGGCCGCGCACTCCGTCATCCGGTTCGAGGTCTCGTGGTAGGCGCCCTTCGATCCGTAGTCCGCCGAGCCCGAGGCGATCTCCGCCCGTACGACGGCCACCGGATCGACCTCGCGGATGTCGTCGCCCGGAACCGTGACGCCCTTGACCGTCTTCGCGCTGCCCTCGTCGTAGGGCCAGGCCGGGCTGGACGCCGGCCGCAGGTCGGGCCAGAGCTTCACGGGGCTGACCGCGGTCGGGGTGGCCCCGGCTTCCTGAAGCCCGCCGGAGTCGCCACAACCGGCCAGCGCCGCCGCCAGCAGGGCGACGGCGGCCGCGGCGAGGGCGGTACGGACGGGACGACGGGTCGGCACACTGCTCCTGGGCGGTTCGGGGATTGTGGGTCTCGGAGCCCCGTACACCTTATTCGCGGATTCGTAGGGAAGTCCTTTTTGCACCCCGGGGTGGCCGGTGCAGGGGAGAGGCTACTCGGCGAGTTCCTCGAGCAGCCGGGCGGTGGACAGACCGGCGCGCAGATAGGCGACGAACAGCTCGTTGTGCAGGGCCCAGGGCGAGCGCCGGGCCCGCACCAGCCGTATCGCCTCCTCGGCCGTACGCCCCCGGTGCACCAGCGCCTGCGCGATCACCAGCCCCGACCGGTTGTACCCGCTGTAGCAGCGCACCAGCACCGACCGTCCGGCGTCCAGGGCCTCACTGGCCGCCCGGGCGAGCCGTATCACGCCCGCCAGCTGGGTACCGTCCAGCGGCCCGTCGGGAATCGGCCACACCTGATGCTCGACCCCGGTGTCCGGGCCGTGCCCGGGCAGCCGCAGCAGACTCTGCACGAGATCGAACTCGTCCCGCACGACAGCGGACTCCAGCTGCCCCGCACGCCCACGGAACTCGTGGCCGCCCATCCACAGCCCGGGCAGCACCTCGCTCCACGGGCTGTCCGGAGCCGGAACGTCGTTCTGCTCTCCACGGATCCGCACCGGCGCCTCCCCGCTCCCGCGCGCCAACCCCCGCCTGTCAACCCCTGTCAAAGGTAGCCGGGTTCTTGCCCGCGGAGCACCCCGCCTGTTCCCATGGTCGAGGGGTGATGTGGAAATGAGCGGACTGCGCGTCGTGCCGACCTGGCGCCAGGGCCAGGAACGGCTGTACGTCTGCCTCACGGACGGACGGAACATCGCCTGGTACGACCGTGAGGCGGGCCGGGTCAACCTGCTCAGCGAGGAGCGCCAGGACGACGTACTCGAGACCCTCCGGCCGTTCCTGACCGGCCCGGTCACGATCGGCCCGCCGCCGGTGCCCACACCCGCCGAACTGGCGCGGCTGACCCTGCACCCCGACGACGACCTCGCGCCCAACCGCCCCGGCGAGGCGCTGCTGATCGCTCTCGACCGGGACCCCGGCCCGGCCCACCGGCTCCGCCCCGACCCGCGCCGCCGCGCCCTGACCGCCGAGCAGACCGTCGGCGACGCGCTGGACCGTCTGGACGGCGCCGGCTGGCACGCCCTGCACTCCGTACCGCTCCCCGGCGGCGACCGCCTCCACCATCTGCTGATCGGCCCCGGCGGCCTCTTCTGCGTGCACGCGCTCTACGCCCGCAAGCGGAAGGTCCTGGTCGCCGACCCGATGGTCACCCTGGGCCGCCGCGACCCCCGGCCGCTGCTGCGCCGGCTGCGCGCGGACGCCGACCGGGCCTCCTACGCCCTGACGGCCGAGGTCCACCCGGTCCTGGCCCTGACCGACCCGGCCGACGTCGTGCTGGCGGCCCCGCCCCGCGAGGTTCGCATCCTCCGCGACCGGGACCTGGAGGGCCTGTCCCGCCTGGGCGGGGTCCTCAAGCCGGCGGACGTCGAGGCACTGCACGCGATGGCGCGGGACCGCAACACGTGGGGGAGGGTGTAACTCCCGGCCCGTGCGGCCCGCCGGAGCCCCCTTTCACGGCAGCGGCGCCGCCCGTCCCGCGTCCAGCAGCGGCGCCAGCAGGTCCCCGTACTCCTCGACCCGCCCCGCGATGTCCCCGGCCCGGAACCCCAGGTCCTCCTCCCGCCGGCACTCCGCGACCTCCTCCCAGGTCACCGGCGCCGACACCATCGGCTCTCGCCGCGCCCGGACCGTGTACGGGGTCGCCGTCGTCTTCCGCCCCGCGTTCTGGCTCCAGTCCACGAACACCTTCCCCGGCCGCAGGCTCCGCGTCATCCGGTGCACCACCAGCCGCGGCAGTGCCCGCTCCGCCGCCACGGCCAGCTCCTTCGCGTACTGGCTCACCCGCTCGCTGGACGCCCCCCGCACCCCCGCCAGCAGATGGAGCCCCTTCGACCCGGCCGTCTTGGCGTACGCCTCGATCCCGTCCGCGGCCAGCCGCTCCCGCAGCCACAGCGCGACCTCGCAGCACTCCACCACCGTCGCCGGAGCCCCGGGGTCCAGGTCGAAGACGATCCGGTCGGCCTCGTCCGGCGTCCGCACCAGCCACTGGTGCGTGTGGAACTCGGTGACCAGGTTCGCCGCCCACATCAGGCTCGGCAGGTCCTGCACCAGCACCATCCGGGCCGGCCCCTCCGACCGGCGCACCTCGGCGGTGGTGACCCACTCGGGCGTACCCGGCGGCACGTTCTTGGTGAAGAACACCTGGCCGTCAGGACCGTCCGGGTACCGGAGGAACGAGACCGGCCGGTCCCGCAGATGCGGCAGCAGGACCTCGGCCGACGTCGCGTAGTAGTGCAGCAGCTCGCCCTTGGTGAACCCGGTCGCCGGATACAGCACCTTCTCCAGGTTGCTGAGCGCGACCCTCCGCCCGTCCACCTCTGCGATCGGCGTCATACGATGACAATCTCATACAAATGAGGGGTATCCGGACGGAAGGAAGCCGCAGGTGCGATCCATATGGAACGGCGCGATCTCCTTCGGTCTCGTCAGCATCCCGATCAAACTGGTGAACGCCACGGAGAGCCACTCGATCTCCTTCCGCCAGGTCCACACCGAGGACAACGGCCGGATCCGCTACCGCAAGGTCTGCGAGCTGGATGACCGCGAGGTCACCCAGTCGGAGATCGGCAAGGGGTACGAGGACGCGGACGGCACGATCATCCCGATCACCGACGACGACCTGTCCCACCTGCCCCTCCCCACCGCCCGCACCATCGAGATCGTCGCCTTCGTACCGGCCGACCGGATCGACCCGCTCCAGATGGACGCGGCGTACTACCTGGCGGCCTCCGGCGCCCCTGCCGCCAAGCCGTACACGCTCCTCCGCGAGGCCCTGAAGCGCAGCCACAAGGTCGCCATCGCGAAGTACGCGCTCCGCGGCCGGGAACGCCTCGGCATGCTCCGGGTGGTCGGCGACGCCATCGCCATGCACGGCCTGCTCTGGCCGGACGAGGTCCGCGCCCCGGAAGGCGTCGCCCCCGACGTCGACGTCACCGTCCGCGACAAGGAACTCGACCTCGCGGACGCCCTCATGGACACCCTCGGCGAGGTCGACCTGGAAGACCTGCACGACGAGTACCGGACGGCCCTGGAGGAGGTCATCGCGGCGAAGGCGGCCGGTGAGGCCCCACCGGAGACCCCCGAACCGGCGAAGGGGGGCAAGGTGCTCGACCTGATGGCGGCCCTGGAGAAGAGCGTCCGCGCGGCGAAGGAGTCGCGGGGCGAGGAGCCGCGGGGCGAGGAGGCGGAGGCGGAGGCGGAGGTCACGCCGATGCCGGGCAAGAGGCCGAGGGCGGCGGCGAAGAAGACGGCGACGAAGCGGACGGCGGCGAAGAAGGCGACGACCGCGAAGAGGACGACAGCCGCGAAGACGTCGGCCGGGAAGTCGACGGCCAAGAAGTCGGCCGAGAAGTCCACGGCCAGGAAGACGACGGCGAAGAAGTCGACGGCCAAGGAGCCGGCGGCCAAGAAGACGGCTTCACCTCGCAAACGCTCCGCATGAAACGCCCCCGTCGGGTGCCGCGGCACCGTGTCCGACGGGCGTCCGGGCTTCTCTGACGACCCGTCACCGTGTGTTTCCCCGACGCCGTCCGGCCCCGTCGCGCACCGCGCCCGCTGGGCGCCGAGCCGCGTCGTACTCGTTATCGGCGATCGAAATAATACATATTTCAACATATCGGTGGATATGGTGAGGCAATGGCGCAATGCTGGGTGGCAGGGGAGGGTCCGCTACGCGGCGGGCAGACCGGCTCGTTCTCACCTGTGAAGGCATTGTCATGCGCGCTCTGCATCTCCACCCCTTCGGTAGAACCCGTGTCCTGTCACTGACCCAGGCACGCGCCCCCGCGGGCCCCGTGGCGGAGGTCCGCAGGCCCGCCGATCCGGCCAGGGCCGCCTCGGGCCCGCCGGGCGGGACACATACCGCCGGTAGGGCTCTCCGGCTCTCCGCCGGTGAGTGCGGACTGCTGCTGATCAGGCTGACCTTCGGCCTGCTGATGGCCGGCCACGGTGCGCAGAAGCTGTTCGGCATCTTCGGAGGACCGGGTCTGGCGGCCACCGGCAGAAGCTTCGACGACCTGGGCTACCACCCGGGCAAGGTCTTCGCCGTGATCGGGGGTCTCTCCGAACTCGCCGGGGGCCTCGGTCTGGCTGTCGGGCTGTTCACTCCGCTGGCGGCCGCCGCCATCATCGGCGTGATGATTAACGCCATGGCGACCGTGAGCGGTGCTCATGGCCTGTGGGTCCAGAACAACGGAGTCGAGTACAGCGTCACCATCTGCATCGTCGTCCTCGCCCTCGCCGCCATCGGCCCGGGCCGGGTGTCCCTCGACCGGTTCTTCCCCTGGCGCTCGGACGGCTGGCTCGCTGCAGCCGTCGCGCTCGGTCTGGGCGGCATCGGTGCCGCGATCGCACTGAGCATCTGAACGCGTCTTGTCCCGTCCTGTCCCGTCCCATCCTGACCAGGGCGGACTGGGTGGCTACGGCTACGGCGGCCACTGGGCGCGGGACTGCCGCCATCCGTGTGGAAGTCCTGCCGCCTTGAGCGGTTGCCGCCGCTTCCTGCGCGTGGCATGCCGAGGGGCCGGGCCCCTTCTGCTGCATTCCGGCAGACGGTCCGCCGGCGGACCGTCGTGACGTCGACCCTCAGGGCGTGAAACCGCCGCCCGGTCGCTCGGCTTCCCTGGGAGAGAAGTGACCCGGCCCCGCATCCGTTCCTCGCTGGCCCTGCCCGTCGCCGGCCTGCTCCTCACCACCGGCTGGCTGGCCGGCTGCGGGGGCCGCACACCGGCCGGAGACTCCCCCCGCACCCGGCAGTCCGCATCGGCGGCCGGCCACAGTCCCGCCGCCGGACCGCGGCTTCGACCAGGACACCAATCGACTTCACCGGCACCCTCGACACCGTCGAGGAGTGGACCATCCGCAGCGACTCCGACGAGACCCACTCCTTCCACATCCACACCGACGACTTCCAGCTGATGAGCATCGACGGGAAGCCCCACGACCCGTCCCACGGCTGGTACGACACCATCGACGTGCCCGTGCGCGGCAAGGCGGTCATCCGCATCCACTAACGACTTCACCGGGAAGACCGTGCTGCACTGCCGCATCCTCAACCACGAGGACATGGGCATGATGGCCGTCCTGGACATCGTCGCGCCCCGCGAGGACGCGCCCGGCAAGTGATCCCCACGGCGGACCGCCGCCACGGTTGGGGCCGTGGTGGCGGTCGTACGCTTGAGGGGCAGGAACCCTGGCTCACAGCTGGGAGGGCTGGGACGATGCTCAGCACGCACATCCCCGACCTGGCCGCGCTGGAACTCCTGCTCGGGGTCGCCCGGGAAGGCAGCCTGAACAGCGTCGCCCGCAAGGCCGGGGTGAGCCAGCAGGCCGTTTCGGCGCGGATCCGGGCGATGGAGGCGCAGACCGGGGTCACCCTCGTACACCGGACTCCGCGCGGGTCCAGCCTGACCGTCGAAGGTGTCATGGTCGCGGAGTGGGCCGCCCGGCTGCTGGAGGTCGCGGCCGAAATGGACGCCGGGATCACGGCACTGCGGGCCGGCCAGCGGGCCCGGCTCCGGGTCAGCGCCAGCTCGACCATCTCCGAGCTGCTCCTGCCCGGCTGGCTGGCGTCCTTCCGCGCGGAGACCCCGCAGGGCAGGCACGCCCCGGAGATCGTACTGACCTACGCCAACTCCGCCATGGTCATCACCCATGTCACCGAGGGCATCGCCGACATCGGCTTCACCGAGGGCCCGCACGAGCCCGCCGGGCTGCACGGCAGGACCGTCGGCCACGACCGGCTCACGGTGGTCGTCGCTCCAGGTCACCCGTGGGCATGCGCACGGCCCGTCAGCGCCGCCGAACTGGCCGGCACCCCGCTGGTGAGCAGGGAGAGCGGCTCCGGTACCCGGGACACCTTCGCCGCCGCGCTGACCGCCGTACTCGGCCCCGGTGCCCCGCAGGCCCCCGCGGCGCTGTCGCTCTCCACCACCGCGGCGATCCGCTCGGCCGCGCTGGCCGGTGCGGCGCCCGCGGTCATCAGCGAACTGGCCGTCGCCGACGACCTGGCCAGCGGCCGGCTCGTCGCGGTACAGACACCGGAACTGGACCTGCGCCGAACCCTGCGCGCCGTCTGGGACGGCGCCACGGCCCCACCCAGCGGCGCGGCCCGCGATCTGATCGCCCACATCCTGACCCGCCGGCACCAGCAGCGCCGCAGCGGCCCAGCCCACTGACCGGGGCGGCAGCGGGTCGTAGAGCGGTGTTGGTATCGCCGTTGTGGCTGTCGCGGTGTTATCGCCGTTATCGCTGGTGTGTGTTGCGGCCGCTCGGCGTTGCGGCCTGACGGGCCGTCGCCGGCGGCGGCCACTCCCGGCTCGAACCGACCCGGGAGTGGCCGTGGTTCGTCCGGTCGCCCGGCCTTTCCGGTCGTCCGGCCTTTCCGGCCGTCGATGCCTGCGATCCGGTACAAGCCCGGCTTGTACCCAGGCAAGGGTGAGGCCACTACCAGCGGCTTTCCGCGGTTGCGAGGGTCGAAGTACCAACCCCACCACCGCCGGAGGGAATGCCATGAGGCCCAACTCGACCGTACGACAGGACACCGCCCCCGACCGCCCCGGTCGCCACCCCGCGACGTCGACGCCGCCGATCGCGTTCGTGGGCACCGGCCGGATGGGCGGCCCGATGGCCGCCCGTCTGGCCCGCGCCGGCTTCGACGTACGGGTGTGGAACCGGACCGCCGACCGCGCCGCACTCCTCACCGGCGCGGGCGCCGCCGTAGCGTCCAGCCCGGCGGAGGCCGTCCGGGGCGCCGGGATCCTCGTCACCATGCTGGCCGACGGTCCCGCCACCGAACAGGCGGCCACCGGGCCTGACGGCTTCCTGGCCGGTGCACCCGGGCTGGTCTGGGTGCAGATGGCGACCGTCGGAGCCGACTGGACGGCCCGGCTCGGCCGCATCGCCGCCCGCCACGGGGTGACGTTCGTGGACGCCCCGGTCTCCGGCAGCGAGGGCCCGGCCCGGGCCGGGCAGCTCATCGTGCTGGCCAGTGGCCCGGACCGGATGCGGAACGTCCTCGCCCCGGTGTTCGGCGCGGTCGGCAGGGCCACCGTCTGGCTGGGCCCGGCCGGCGCCGGCACCAGCGCCAAGCTGGTGCTCAACAACTGGCTCGTCGACCTCGCCGAGACCACCGCGGAGACTCTCTCCTTCGCCCGCCGGCTCGGTCTGGACCCGACCGCGATCGTGGACCTGCTGCAGTCGACGCCGCTCGGGGCGCCGTACGCCGTGCAGAAGGCCACCACCATGCTGACCGGTGACTTCACCCCCGCGTTCGCGCTCAAGCACGCGCTCAAGGACGCCGACCTGGCGGTGCGGGCCGCGCAGGCCAGCGGTACCGAACTCGCGCTCACCCAGGCGCTGCTGCCCCGCTGGCGGCTCGCCGCGGCGAGGCACGCCGACGACGATCTGGCCGCGGTGTACACCGCCGCCTGACCAGCCCCGCACCAGCCCCGCACCAGCCCCGCACCAGCCCCGCGTAGGGCTGCGCGGGGGCTCCACGAGAGAGAGGACCCCGGTGATGACCGCAGCAGCTGGGCCGGCCACCCGAAGCGATCAGGAGAACGGCCCGACACGGCCCCCCGGGGACACGAGCCCGACGGCAGGCACGCCGGCCCCCGCCCCTGCCTTGGCGCACCAACGGCTGGGACTCGCGCTGATCCTCGTCGCGTCCTTCATGGTGGTGCTCGACTTCAGCATCGTGAACGTCGCCCTGTCGTCGATCCAGCACGAGCTCGGCATCTCGGCCACGTCGGTGCAGTGGGTGGTCACGGCCTACGCGATCACCTTCGGCGGGCTGCTGATCCTCGGCGGCCGCGCCGGGGATCTCTACGGGCGGCGGCGCCTGTTCATGGCCGGGATCGGCGTCTTCACCGCCGCGTCGCTGTCCGGCGGGCTCGCGCACGACCCACTGCTCCTGATCATGTCCCGCGCGGTGCAGGGCTGTGGTGCCGCGATGGTCGCGCCCGCCGCGCTCTCCCTGATCACCACGGGCTTCCCCGAAGGCCCCCGGCGCACCCGCGCGCTGGGCCTGTACGGGGCGACGGCGTCGGTCGGCTTCGTCGCCGGCCAGGTGCTCGGCGGTGTCCTGGTGGAGTTCTTCAGCTGGCGCTCGGTGTTCCTGGTGAACGTCCCGGTGGGGCTGGCCGCCCTGCTGCTGGCCCCCCGTCTCCTGCACGAGTCGAGGCTGCGCCGGACCGGGCGGCACCTGGACACCGTCGGCGCGACGCTCATCACGGGAGCCGTCGCCGCGCTGGTCTTCGCGGTCTCCCAGGCCGGGGGCACCGGCGTGGGATCCGCCGGCGTGTTGGTTCCGCTCGGGCTCTCGGCCCTGGCGACCGTGGCGTTCTTCGCCGTCGAGCAACGGCGTGCCGATCCGCTCGTGCGGCCGGCGCTGCTGCGCACCCGAGGGCTGCGCAGTGCCGGCACCCTGATGATGCTGCTCGGCCTGTGGAACGGCGGGGAGATGCTGGTGCTCTCCGTGTACCTCCAGGAAGTCCTGCACATGTCCCCGCTGGCGGCCGGCCTGGTGATCGCCCCGCAGGGCGTCGTCGGCCTGGCGACCGGGTTGCTGGGCGCCCGGCTGGCGCGACGCGTGGGGATCCAGCGCGTACTGGTGCTGACCGCCCTGGCCGCCACCGTCGGCTTCCTGGTCCTGACCCAGCTCCCGATGGGCGGCGGCTACCGTCCGCCGCTCGCGGCAGTGGTCCTGGTCGGGTTCGGCACCGCCGGTACGGCGTTCGCAAGCATGGTGACCGCCAGCAACGGCATCGCCGACCGCGACCAGGGCCTGGTGGGCGGCGTGGTCAACATGAGCCGCCAGCTGGGCGCCGCGCTGGGAGCGGCGCTGCTTCCCGCCATCGCCGACGCGGTGGACCGAACGGGCCACAGCAGCATGGCGGTCGGCGACCGCGCCGCGATGCTCGCCGGAGCGGCGGCGGCCGGCCTCGCCACGCTGGTGGCCCTGCGGACCCGGCAGAATTCCCTCCACACCCCGCCCACCTCCAAGGCCCCGAACCCGGCCTGACGGGCAGTCCCCTCTTGTGCGCGCGTCGACGGTCATCGACGGGGTGGCGGGAGCGCCGGGTGCCGACATGGCCCACCGCGACCTGCGAGCCGGGCGCGAGCAGGTTCCCGAACGTCTCGACCCTCACAGGTGAGGCATCCCCGGCAGTGGAGATCCACGCTGTTGCCGCCGGGTGCGAGTGGTCAGCTCTGGCAGGCGCCTCCGGCGGCGTTCTCGGCCGTGCTGACAGTGATGGACGGGTCGGCTGCCTGCTCGGCCGGGGTGCAGCACGCGGTGACGCCGCACCAGGAGCCGTCCGCCGGCGAGGTCGCGGCGGCGTCCGGGACGGTGGAGGTGGTGGGCTTGGCCGCACGGATGACGGCGGAGCGCATGCCGTCGGCCACAAAGTGGGTCGGGGTGATCTCGATGTCCGTGAAGCCGGCCGCTGCCAGTCCCCGGCGGTATTCGGCGAAGGACAGGGCTCCGGCGACGCAGCCGACGTAGTCGCCGCGCTCGGCCCGCTGTCCGGCGTTGAGAGCGTCATCGGCGACAACGTCCGATACTCCGATCCGGCCGCCGGGCCTGAGCACGCGGAAGGCCTCGGCGAACACGGTCGGCTTGTCGGTGGACAGGTTGATCACGCAGTTGGAGATCACGACGTCGATGGTGTTCGAGGGAAGCGGGATCGCTTCGATGGTGCCTTTGAGGAACTCCACGTTCGTGGCGCCCGCCTTCTCGGCGTTGGCCAGGGCGAGGGCGAGCATCTCCTCGGTCATGTCCAGTCCGTACGCCTTGCCGGTCGGGCCGACGCGGCGGGCGGAGAGCAGGACGTCGATACCGCCGCCGGAGCCGAGGTCGAGAACGCTTTCGCCCTCGCGCAGTTCGGCGACGGCGGTGGGGTTGCCGCAGCCGAGCGAGGCGGCGACCGCCTCGGCGGGCAGTGCGTCGCGCTCGTCGGCGGCGTACCGGGCCGAGCCGAAGTTCTCGTCGACCTCGACCGGCTGCGGCCCGCAACAGGCGGTGCCGCCCTCGGTGACCTGCACGGCCGCCGCCGCGTACCGCCGGCGGACGGTCTCGCGCAGGTCGGTGGACTGCTCGCTCATGACTCACTCCCAGGTGACGGGCCGCAGCACGGCCCCGGAACGGCCTGTATTGATATTCGTTGATACAACCTTGTGCCTTGGATCGAAAAACGTCAACATAGAGGCATGTCGAAACAAGAGCTCGAGGTGATCGCCCAGGACACCGCCTGCTGCCCGGGCCTGGCTGCCACGCCGCTGGACGAGGATCAGGCGGCCGACCTGGCGAAGGTCTTCAAGGCCCTGGGCGACCCCGTCCGGCTGCGGCTGCTGTCGATGATCGCCTCGCGCGGCGAGGGCGGCGAGGTCTGCGTGTGCGAGCTGACCCCGGCCTTCGACCTGTCCCAGCCGACGATCTCCCACCACCTCAAGCTCCTGCGGCAGGCCGGCCTCATCGACTGCCAGCGTCGCGGCACGTGGGTCTACTACTGGGCGCTGCCCGGCGTACTGAACCGGCTCGCCGCGTTCCTGACCACCCCACGGACAGCCGGAGCCGACGCGTGAACAGCCCCCTCGGCCGCCGTGTCGCCGCAGAGGCGATCGGGACCGGGCTGCTCGTGACGGTGGTGGTCGGTTCCGGCATTCAGGCCACCGACCGGTCGCACGACCTCGGCGTGCAACTGCTCGCCAACTCCCTCGCCACGGTCTTCGGCCTGGGCGTGCTGATCACCGTCTTCGGGCCGGTCTCCGGC
Organism: Streptomyces sp. NPDC048417; assembly: GCF_040651615.1. Classification (NCBI taxonomy): domain Bacteria; kingdom Bacillati; phylum Actinomycetota; class Actinomycetes; order Kitasatosporales; family Streptomycetaceae; genus Streptomyces; species Streptomyces sp. NPDC048417. Next base: position 53,657 of record NZ_JBEZKI010000030.1, read on the forward strand.
GCCCACTTCAACCCGGCCGTCACCCTCGCCGCCTGGCTCACCGAACGTCACACCCCGGACGGACTCACTCTGCGGGACGTCGCCGCGTACCTGCCCGCCCAGATCGCGGGGGCGATCGGCGGCGCGGTCCTGGCCGACGCGATGTTCGGCGAGCCGCTGGTGAGGTTCTCCACCCACGACCGCTCCGCCGGACACCTGTGGCTGAGTGAGGTCGTCGCCACGGCCGGGCTGATCCTGCTGGTCCTCGGCCTCAACCGGACCGGCCGTGCCGCGCTCGCGCCGGCCGCGGTGGCCTCCTACGTCGGGGCCGCCTACTGGTTCACCGCCTCCACGTCGTTCGCCAACCCGGCGGTGACCATCGGCCGGGCCTTCACCGACACCTTCGCCGGGATCGCGCCCGCCTCCGTCCCCCCGTTCATCGCCGCCCAACTGCTCGGCACCGCTCTCGGGCTCGGCGTCGTGGCCGCCGTCCATGGCCCGAAAGCCGCCCGCGCCCAAGGCGAGATCGGCGTCCCGGGCGGCGAACCCGAACCCGTCTCCTCCTGACCACGCCCCGAGAAAGTCACCCGTCATGAGCACTTCCCCCTCGCGTCCGTCGGTGCTGTTCGTCTGCGTCCACAACGCCGGCCGCTCCCAGATGGCCGCCGCCTTCCTCACCCACCTCGCGGGCGACCGTATCGAGGTCCGCTCCGCTGGCTCGGCCCCCGCCGACACCGTCAATCCGGCCGTGGTCGAAGCGATGAGCGAGGCCGGTGTCGACATCTCCGCCGAGACCCCGAAGATCCTCACAGTGGAGGCCGTCCAGGCGTCCGACGTCGTGATCACCATGGGATGCGGTGACACCTGCCCCGTACTCCCCGGCAAGCGGTACCTCGACTGGCAACTCGACGACCCGGCCGGCCAGGGCGTCGAGGCCGTCCGTCCCATCCGCGACGCGATCGAGACGCGCGTTCGCGCACTGATCTCGGAAGTGGCACCCGTCTGAGGACCGGCCCACGTCCGTGTGGCCCAGGTCAGCTACCGGATCGATCGTCCACCTGAACGTCCAGGTCCGGCCAGGCCATGGCCAGACGCTTCAACCGGCCCTCCGTGGACATCACCACCGAACGAGACGGCTCGTCCGGTCTGAAGTGGACGAGTGTCCCGGTGGTGCCGTCGGCCTCGACGGGCTCCAGGTCGGTGACCGGGATGCCGTGTTCGTAGCGTTGGGTCCAGGCCCCGTCGAGGCGGCGGTTGGTATGGACGAGCCATTCGCTGAGGGCCGCGACCACGGACATGCCTCGACGCGGGTGGCCGTCCGGAAGCAGTTCCGCGCCGGGGAAGTCGAAGAACCGGAGGTCCTTTGACGCCATGACCGGTTTCTTCACGAGCTGACCCTGTTCGTTCGTACGGGTATCGGTGCCCCGCCCGTCATCCGCCACGGACAGGGAGCCGTCCGGATGGAGCGTGACGAGACAACGGCCACCTCCCTTGCTCGAAGCTTCGTCAGCGGCATAGGCAAGCACCTCGAGGACAAGATGCAACGGCCCACCCGGCGCGAACTCCGCCGGACTGTGCCGGATATGCGCAAGATGATCCAGATCGATGGCACTGGACCAATCGTGCGTGGTGTTGACCCATGAACCTCTTGAGACCTCCATCGGACAAGTATCCGGTCGGCTCGCATCCGCCACGCGAGGAACCCTCGAGATCAGCCGCTCAGGAAACGGCCCGAAGACCGGCGTCACTCGGCACTGTCCACGTGGCGGTGCGCGGGCGTGATCTTGATCATGGTGGCCTGTCCGCCGCACAGCCTGGTCGGGTCCTCGGGGTCCGAGGAGAGGATGGTGACGGGGCCGGGTGCGGCGAGGGCGGTGGCGCTGAGTCGCGTCAACCGTCACCCTGCTCGATGTCCAGATGGATCGGACCCCGAAGAACAGGGCTGGGCCGGTACGGTGGCGGGTCGGCGACCAGCCTGGGGCGGTCGAGCCGGCGTACCAGCTCGGTCAGCGCGATCTGGGTTTCCCGCCGGGCCAGCGGGCCGCCGAAACACAGATGGATACCGCTGCCGAACCCGAGGTGCTGGTTGTCACGCCGATCCGGGTCGAAGCGGTCCGGATCGTGGAAGCGCCTCGGATCGCGGCTGCCTGAGGCCAGCATGAGCATGATCTGCGAGCCTTTGGGGATGACGGTGTCGGCGACGGTGATGTCGCTGTACGCCGCCCGCCAGGGAATGATCTGCACGGGAGGCTCGTAGCGCAGCAGTTCCTCGACCAGCGGCACGACGAGGTCCGGTTCGTCGCGCAGTCGTTGCAGTACCCGCGGGTGGCGCAGCAGCGTCAGCATGCCGTTGGCGATGAGGTTGACGACGGTCTCGTGGCCGGCGACGAGGAGCACTTTGGCGGTGGCGACGATTTCGGCGTCGGCCATCCGGCCGTCGGGCCCGTCGTCGTTGGCCAGCCGTGACAGCAGGCCGTCTCCCGGCCGTCCGTGGCGCTGCTCCACCAGCTCGCCGAGGTGTTGGCGCAGGTCCTTGCCGGCCTGCACGCCCTTGTCCAGTCTCTCCTTCGGGTCGGTCTCGGGGTTGTAGTCGATCGAGTTCATGATGTCGTTCACCCAGAGGTGGAACCTCGGCTCGTCCTCGCGTGGCACACCGAGCAGATGACAGGTCACGGTCACGGGGAGCGGGAAGGCGAAGTCGTCGACGACGTCGATCCGCTCCTTGCCCGCCACATCGTCGATCAGGCTGCCGACGGTGGAGGTCAGGAAGCCTTCGAGTCCGGTCACCAGTCCAGGGGTGTGCGGGGGGCCGAAGTGACGCGTCGCCATACGCCGGAGGCGATCGTGCTCGGGCGAGTCCATGTGGATGAACGACGAGGTGGCCCCGGAGGTGGTCCCTCCCTCGGCCGAGGGCATCGGACACGACAGATTGCGCACGTCGGAACTCAGATGCGGGTCATTCAGTACGTCCGTGATCTCGCGATAGGTGCTGATGACGTGGCTGCCGTCGTCCTGCCGGGCCACCGGCGTCCTGCGCAACTCGGCATACAGCGGGTAGGGGTCGGCCCGGGCGGAGTAGTCGAAGATCCGTCGCAGCGTGCCGGCCGTCCCGGTCGTGGTCGTCCGGCCCTCCTCGTGCCGATGCCGGTACACGGCCGTGCCGTGGCGCTCACCCGGGTCATGGCCTGTGACGACCACCGTGGCGCCCTGCGCGAGCAGGGCGGGGCCGGGGAAGTCGACGGGCACCGGTTTCATGTCGGCCGGCTGGTCCGGCGTGGGGCAGGGCGGCGGGAAAGGCGCGGACGTCTCGATCAACCGTCGGTAGTGGTCCAGCCACTTGCCGTTGTCGAAGCTCACGGCAGCCGTGACGCGGCCCCGATGGCCGTACGCGGTGACGAAACGGCGGTCGTCCAGGGATCCCTGGGTGACGACCACCTCGTCGGCGAAGGTCGGCACGCCGACGGACTTGATGTTGACGCCGAACTGGATCGACCAGAACAGCGGGACGGACAGGTGGGGCCGGCGGTCCGCCTGGGCGCTGACCATGTTGTGTGCGGCGACCTCTGCCTGCTCCACGGCGTTGGCCCAGTGCTCCAGCGCGATGAGCCGGTCCTCGTACATGGGGTTCGGGCAACGTGCCACGTCTCCCGCGGCGAAGACGTCGTCGGTGACGCGGCCGTTGATGTCGAGGGCGCGGCAGCCCGTGTCGCAGGTGACTCCCCACACGCCCGCCGCCAGCCCCGACTCCCGCAGCCACTCGGTGTTGCGGATGCTCCCGAGTGCCACCACCGCCACATCGGCGTCGACCGTGCTGCCGTCGTCGAAGTGGGCACGGCGAAACCGTCCCCGCGCGTCGCCCTCCAGCCGGACGACGTTGACACCGCACCGCAGGTCGACACCGTGGGCGCGCTGCATGTCGGCCGCCACCTCGCCGATCATGGCGCCGAGCGCCCCGACCAGCGGGGCCGGCCCGAGTTCGGCGACGGTCACCGGGATGTCCCGCTCGCGGCAGACGGAGGCGATCTCGGAGCCCGTGAATCCGGCACCGATGACCAGCACGCGGGAGGGTCCGTCGGCGAGGGCCCGTCGCAGGCTCTCGGCGTGCTCGCGGGTCCGTACGACGAACACCCCGTCCAGGGCCGCCTCGGACTCGACGAACCAGGGCCGGGCCCGTACCCCGGTGGAGATCAGGAGCCGGTCGAAGGGAACCTCGCGGCCGTCGGCGAGACGCACGTGGTTCGTCGCGAGGTCCAGCCCGTCGGCGGGCACGCCCAGCAGCCACTCCGCGTCGATGTCACGACGGCGGGGCAGCACGGTGCCGTCGGCGGGCACCCACCCCGTCAGCACCTGCTTGGACAGGGGAGGCCGGTCGTAGGGCTCGCCCGACTCGTCACCGATCATGGTCAATGATCCGGTGAACCCCTCGTCGCGCAGAGCCTCCGCGGCCCGCAGCCCCGCCAGGGACGCCCCGACGATCACGATGCGGCCCTCGCGTCTGAACGCTCGCAGGTGGTCGGTACCGGTCATGACGGCGACGCCTCCGCCGGTGCGTGCCGCGCCTCCTGCTGGCCGAGCAGGATCGCAAGATCAACGACAACTTTCACCCCGACCTCCACAGGGAGTGGGAACTGCAGACCCTCAAGCCGGCGTCACTCCGGCGCGCAACGGGGGAGGAGCCGGCCGCTGCCCGCCCCTGCGAAGTGCGAGGGGGTGCACCGCGCTCGTCGGGTCTCCGTGGGAGGAATGGACCACCGCGGCCAAGGCGATCGGCGCCTGACTGGGGACGTATCCCTGGGTGCGGCTGCATTTTGGTTACGTAGGCGGCGCGCTCTTTTGGATTGCCTTTTCGACGGAAACCGTGCCGGCACGGTGTGCCGAAATACCGTCAGAGAATCAGCGTAACAGCGGCACCGACTCCGGCGAGTCCAGCGTTGATCGATGAGATGGCCGCAGGCCAGAGACCCGGCCCCGCACTTCTTCGGCTGCCGGGGCACCCGCCCAGCACCTGCCTCGGTGTGCCTCTCAGTCTCATGCGCACAGCAGCGTGATCAAATAGGGCATGGCATCGTCCTGGACTGGAAATCGGGTCCGCCTGCGCGCTGTCGAGCCCGACGACTGGACGGCGTTCATGCGCTTCGCCGACGACGACGGGCGGCGAGGGAGCCGGCTGGATCTGCCGCGGTCCGCCGAGAGCTACCGTGCCTGGGCGAAGGAGCAGGCCGTTGCCGAGTGCGATGACGACCGCTTCCGGTTGGCAGTCGAAGCGACGGACACGGGAGAGCTGGTCGGCACAGTCGGCTCGCATCGCACCGGCCCTCGTTCAGGCTGGTTCGAGTGTGATGTCACGATCGGTGCTGACCACCGGCGCAACGGCTACGCGGCGGAGGCCGTGGTGCTGCTGCTGCGCTTCATGTTCGCCGAGCGGCGCTATCACAAATGCCTGGCAGCGGTCTTCGCCCACAACGAGGCATCGCTGGCACTTTTCCGTCGGCTCGGCTTCACCGAGGAGGGGCGCTTGCGGGAGCACGTTTTCCTCGCCGGCCGGCACCACGACCTCGTCATGTTGGGCATGCTCGCCGACGAGTTCGACCAGCGACACACGAGGGGCGAACCATGAGCCGGTCGTCCAGGTGCGTACGGAACGGCGCTCGAACTCCGTCGACGTACGCCTCTCGCTCCATCGACGTACGCCGCTCGCCGGTGGAGGCGGCCTGCCGCCGAAAGCAGGACCGCCCTCAGCCGCGCGGGGTGGCGCGCAGGCGCAAGCCGACGGTTGCGAGACCTTCGAGGGTGGTGACCTGGTAGCCGGGTTCCGGTCCGGGCGGCTCGCTCAAGTGGTGGCGGCGGGCGGTCTGCGCGGTCAGGAGCGTCAGCATCGCCATGGCGAGAGAGGCTCCCTCGCAGCCATGCGGCCCGGTACCGAAGGAGAGGAAGACCCCGGGTTTCGCCGGCGAGTCCGAACCGTCGAGCCAGCGCTCGGGCTGGAACCGGTCCGGCTCGGAGAATTCCCGTGCGTCGCGGTGGGCGGTGTAAGGGCAGACGAGAACGGTGGACCCGGCGTCGATCGTGTAGTCGGCGAGCTGGGTCTGTCGCGGGGCGCGCCGGGTCAGTAGCCAGCTCGGGGGGTACAGCCGGAGCACCTCACTCACCAAGGCCTGGGTGTATTGCAGGCTGCCGAGGTGGGCGCTGGTCGTCGCGGGCGGGTCCGCGGGCAGTGAGGCGGCTTCGGCCGCGACGCGGCCGGCCGCCTGGGGGTGCCGGGCCAGGTGGAGCAGGATCCAGCCGGCTGCCCGGGAAGGGGTCTCGAAGGTGGCGACGGTGATTCCGGGGAGAGTGTCGAGGATGGCCTCCTCCGGCAGTAGGCCGTAGTGCGGGGAGGGCCGGAGCATCTGTCCCAGCATGTCGTCACCGAGCCGGCCCGATGAACGACGGCGGCGGACGATGGGCCGCAAGGCGTCGGTGAAGGCGACTTGCTGCCGGGTGCGGAACCGCCGTGCCGGTGTGGGGATCCAGCGCGGCCATACCCAACGCGAGGGGTGTACGAGCACCTCCCGGGCCAGGAAGAGCTGTGCGGCGTAGGGCAGCAGGGTGGGAGCGTCTTCGGAGAAGAGGTAGCTCACGCCGATCTCTGCCAGGGTGTGCCGGATCGGGGGCAGAATCTCGACGTCCTGGCCCGTGGGCCACTGGTCGGCGAATCGAGCGGTCTGGGGCGCGATCTCACCGATCCGGCCCGCGACCGCCTGCGCCCGTAGTCCGCGCATGCGGGCGGCGTGAGCGTGCGCACGCTCCTCGGGTGTGGGTGCTCCGCCCGACCGCTTCAACGCCGGGAAGAGAGGCGAGGATGCCTTGGGGAAGTCCTGCGCGCGGCGCAGGACCGCTTCACACGGCCCGGCCGCAGCGGCTACGTAGACGCCCGGCTCCAGCTGCCAGACGTCCCCACACTCCTCGGCGCCGCGGCGCGCCACTGCCAGCCGGTCGCGGCTCCAGGCCGCGAAGCCGGCTTCGGGCAACCGCGGCGGCTCATTCCTTCGGCCCATGAGATCGTCCCTGGCTCTCGTACCTGTCCAGGCCGATGTCGTCGGCAGCGGGGCTGGGACCTGGCGGGCGCCCAGGGGCGCCCGTCGGCAGTGCGGTCAGTCCTAGTCGCCGGCGTACGCATCCCATTCGTGGGCCCCGTACGCACCGTAGTGGCGGGTGAAGGACAGCTTGCCGAGCAGTTTGGCGATCATGACGCACTCCTCTCGCCTGTCTTCAGCACCAAAAGCCACACATGACATATTGCCACATACAGCACATCTACGATATAGAGCAGATTTCCGGTCACCGGTCGCGCGCAAGAGCCCCGTACGGCACGGGGCCGTGCACGACGCCTCTAAGGCCGTCGCAGAAACCCCCTCTCCATGGCCACCACCACCGCCCTCGTCCGGTCGTTCACATCGAGTTTGGCGAACAGGCGCAGCAGATGCGTCTTCACCGTGGCCTCGGCGATCACCAGGCGTCTGCCGATCTCGGCATTGGTGAGGCCGTCGGCCACCGCGTTGAGGACATCGGTCTCGCGGTCGGTCAGCGGGTCCTGAACGGGGCGCCGCATCCGCGCCACCAGCTTCTCGGCGACCCGGGGAGCCAGCACCGTCTCGCCGCGTGCCGCCGCGTGGATGGCGTCGACGAGCTGCTCGCGGGTGGTGTCCTTGAGCAGATAGCCGATGGCACCGGCCTCCACACCGCGCTCGATCTCCGTGTCCGTGTCGTACGTCGTCAGGATCAGTACCCGGGTACGCGGATACCGGGCGACGATCTCGGTCGTCGTCGCCACCCCGTCCAGGACGGGCATCCGCAGATCGACCAGGGCGACATCGGGGTCGTACCGCTCGACGAGTCCTAGCCCCGCGCGCCCGTCGCCCGCCTCGCCGACGATCTCGATGCTGTCCTCGGCGGCGAGCAGGGCGACCACTCCGGCCCGCATGACGGTGTGATCGTCCACCACGACGATACGCAGAACCCCCTCACTCATGCTTCGCCCTCGCCCGCCGTGGGGATCGTCGCCAGGATCCGCGTCCCGTCTCCCACCGAACTCGTCACCGTGAGCCTCCCGCCCAGCTCCGCCAGTCGTTTGCGCATGCCGTAGAGCCCGAAGCCCGTCGACTCCGCCACCACGAATCCGGTCCCGTCGTCGGTGATCTCCAGTTCCACTCCGTACGGTCGCCGGACCAGCACCACACCGACCGTGGACGCGCGCGCGTGTTTGCGCACGTTGGCCAGGGACTCCTGGGTGCAGCGCAGCAGCGCGATCCGGGTCTGCTGGTCGCACTCCAGGTCTGCCAGGTCGGCGTCCACGGCGAGCCCGGTGTCCTCCGCGAAGCGGTCCAGCGTACGGCGCAGAGTCTGCGTCACCGAACCGGCCGTCGCTCCGCCCGGACCCGGATGCCGCACCGAACCGACCAACTCCCGGGCCTCTGCCAGGTTTTCCCGAGCGGTGGACTCGATCGACCGCAGTTGCTGGGCGCTGCGTGCCGGATCGTCGGACATGCCCGCCCGTGCCGCCTCCGCCAGCACGATGATCGATGCGAAGCCCTGCGCGAGCGTGTCGTGGATGTCCCGTGCGATGCGTTCCCGCTCGTCCGCCGCGCCCTGTCGCTGGTGAGCCTCGGACAGCTGCGCCTGCGTCCGCTCCAACTCCTCGATCAGCCGCGCCCGTTCGCTGCTCTGCGCGACGACCGAGTGCGCCCACAGGCCGATCAGTACGCCCACCGCGACCACGATCAGGGTGGACACCAGCGTCTCGCCGAAGAACTCCGCCGACCAGCCCTGCCGGACCAGGCTCCCGGCCAGCGTGGCACCGGTGGCCAGTCCCAGGAACCCCATCGAGGCCCTGGGCGTATGCCCGAACATCCAGTAGTGCGGCAGCGTCACCATGAACAGTGCCGCATAACTGCTCCCGAGGAACGCCAGCCCGCCAAGAGCGAGTACCAGCACCGAGAGGTAGACCCGCGGACGTACGACGGGATTCCCCGGCCGGCGGTCGAGTACCGCGTAGCACAGCACCACGCAACCGAGCAGTGCGAGCGCCTTGTACTTGCTCCCGCCGGACGGAGCGGTCGTCACCAGCCCGACGGCCATCGCACCGAACAGCCCCCAGCACACCGCGTTCCACCGGCGCAGCGAAGTGGCCCAGAAGGCGTCGGCCGAGGGGTCGGCGAGAGCAGTCATGCCGATCAACGTACGTCGACCACCAGTTGGCCGTCGGCGAATTGAGCCGCCGCCTTTCGCTCCGCCGCCCGCGAGGGCCACCAGGTCGCCTCGCCGAGCAGCAGCATGGCCGACGGCAGCACCATGATCCGGACCACGAAGGCATCGAGCAGCACGGCCACCGCGAGGACGAAGCCGATCTGCTTCATCTCGATGATGTGCAGGAAGACGAAACTCACGAACACGGTCGTCATCACCACCGCGGCGCTCGTCACCACGCTCGCCGACCTGTGGATTCCGTCGAGCACGGCCTGCCTCGTGGACGCGCCCGCGAGCACGGCCTCCCTGATCCGGCTCACCACGAACACCTGGTAGTCCATCGAGAGCCCGAAGAGGATCACGAAGAGGAACAGCGGTACGCGCGAGCCGATCGAACCTGTGGAGTGGAAGTCCAACAACCCTTCGGCCCAGGTGCCCTGGAAGACCAGGACCAGCAGTCCGAGCGCCGCCGCCGCGGACAGCAGATTCAGTACGACACCGATCAGGCCCAGCACCACCGAGCGGAACGCGTATGTGGTCATCGCGAAGGTCACGAGCAACAACGCTCCGAGGACCAGCGGGAGTTTGCTGTTCTGGTGAGCGGGATAGTCGGCGTACCGGGCGACGTCCCCGCTCACCGCGAACTCGGCCCCGTCGACCCGGCCGACGGTCGCGGGCAGATAGTCGTCCCGCAGGTGGTCGAGGGAGTCGTACGCCTGCTCGGAGTCGCCCAGGTACGGCACCCTCAGCTCGAGCACGCTGAACCGGTGGTCGGCGGAGGTCCGGATGCCCGAGGCGCCGGCGAACAGCGGGTCGGCGTCGGCGCGTCGGGCCAGTTCGCCCAGAGCCCGGGCGACCTCGCCGGAGCGCGCGGCGTCGGCACGCACGACCACCTGGTGCGTGACCCGCTGCTCGGGGAACGCTTCGTTCAGCCGGTCGTACACCCGCATGGCGGGGATGTCCCGGGAGTGCGTGTCCCGGCTCATCTCCGTGATCTTCAACCCGGCCAGCGGGGTGACGAGCGCGAGCAGGGCGAGAACGGAGACGCACAGGGTGGCCAGCGGATGCCTGCTCGCCGGCCGCAGCAGCGCGGCCCACACGCGGCCGCCGCCCTCGCCACGTGTCCGGCGCGCCGGCTTTCCGCGCTCGGCGCGGCGCCGCGCCCTGCGCTCGGCCCGCTGTCCGAGCTTGACCAGCAGCGCCGGCAGCGCCGTCAGGGAACTGGCCACCGCGACCAGGACGACCACGATGGTGCCGGTGGCCAGCGAGGAGAAGATGACGTCCGAGGCGAGATACAGCGTCGCGGTGGAGGCCACGACCGCGAGTCCGGAGATCACGACCGCCCGGCCCGAGGTTGCCGCGGCCAGCTCCACCAGCGCCTCGGAGCTCAGCCGACCGCCCGAGCGGGCGCGCTCCTCACGCTCCCGCTTGAGGTAGAAGAGCGTGTAGTCGACACCGACGGCGAGGCCGATCATCAGGATGACGTTCGTGCCGACCCCGGCGTCAGGGGAGAGGTGCGAGGCCACCATCGACAGCCCGACGGCCGCCGCGATCGACGACAGAGCCAGCAGCAGCGGCACCCCGGCCATGGTCACCGACCCGAAGACGACCAACAGGGTGATCAGGGTGATGGGCAGCGTGATCTCCTCCGACAGTGCCAGATCGTCGCCGCGCTGCTGGTCGACTCCCTTGCTGATGGAGGGACTCCCGGTCTCCTGCAGCAGCAGCGCCGGACGCGCCTTCGCCACCGCCTCGGTCTGCGCGAGCAACGCGTCGACCTTGTCCTTCGCGTCCCGTTCCTCGCCCTTCAGGGCCACCTCGACCAGGAGGATCCGGTGATCCCCGGACAGCAGCGGGTCGGCCACGCCCGCCACCTCGGGCAGCCGCTTCATCCGGGAGGTCAGGTCCTTCGCGGCGGCATCGGCCGCGGCCCGGTCGAGGAGGCCCGACCGGGAGGAGATCAGCACCTGCTCGGTGGACCTGCGCTCCAGATGCCCCTCGGCGGCCATCGCCTCCGCCCGGCCGGCCTCGCCGACCCGGTAGTCGGCCGTCGTGGCGCTGTGCGTGCCGACGGCACTGCCGATCCCCAGGCACAGCACCACGAACGCGAGCCAGCCGACGACGGCCCGCCAGGGGTGCCGAGCGCTCCAACGCGCCATACGGACAGTGAATGAGTTCATACCCAATAGCCTTGCTGGCCAGCTCAGTTGGCGGACAGAGGCGCCTGGTTGAACTTCGCGTCCACCGATCGGTGGACCTGGACCGGAAGAGGCCCCGCGTGCCGGGCCTTCGGGGTGCGTGGCGGTGGCAAGAGCGTTGGCCGGCCGACAGAGAGCAGCGGGGGTCGCCGAGCGGAGAAGGCGGCGATGAGAAAGCGCCTGGAACGTCACGTAATTCCCCACCCCGTGACGCCGACTTCCCCGCCCTGTCATTCGAACGCGCGGATCACGGCTCGGGGGTCCATTCCACGGGAGGGAGCGTGCGGCTGTAGTGGGCTCCTCTGGTGCCGTAGCGGGCGAGGTGCAGGGTCTCACCGTCGATCTGGATCTCCGCCGGCGGAGGGTTGGGAACGGAGATCCGCGGGTGGGCGTAGGGGTGGCCTTCGATGAAGAGAGGCTCCCGGTGGCGGTTCCGGCCGTCCGCCCAGCTCTGGGCCCGCTCGCGGGTCCACGGGTTCTGCAGGGTCTGCGGGGCGGCCGGGTCGTGCTCGTAACCGTTGAGGCTGCGCACCGGAGCTTCGCTGTAGACACCCTTGACCCGGAAGTTCTCCAGGTCATCCGCACGTACGATCATGTGGACGTACCGGCGGCTGTTGCCTCGGTGCCGGCCCACCGCGGGCCAGCGACCCCAGCCGGGGTCCCAGCGGACGGGCGGGAGCCACAGCAGGGTGCCTGCGCGGAAGTGCTTCGTGCCGTGCTGGATGTCGAGGCCGCTCTCGCCGTGCGCGGTTTCCCGCGCCACGTTGGCCACCAGGCACCAGCCCAGCAGCCCGTCCGGCGTCTCTTCTTCGGCGGGTCCCGTGTCTGTCACGCCGAGAATCCTGAGGCACGAGACACGGCGCAAGCCAGCGCTTATCGGCTGAGCCGACCGGAACGAACCCTCTGCGGATCACCAGCCGCAGGAGGCATCGGCCTCGTTCGAACACGGGGGCGGGGAGCTGGAGCTCCTGGTGGGGAACTACGTGGCCGCGGCCGCCGACACCGGATCGCCACTGCCTCGTCAACGGTCCGGTGCCACGCGACCACGGTGATTCAATGTCATGGCCTTGTCAGTGCTTGAAGGAATCCTTGGTCCTCTCTTTCGCACCCCGCATCCTGCCCCGCGCTTCGAGGGCGGCGCCCTTTGCTGCGAGGGCATCCTTGTGCACCGCGTGTGCTGCCTTTCGCACGGTCTTTCCGACAACCTGTTCGGCCTTTGCCTTGGCTTTCTCTCCGGCACTCATCTCGGTACCTCCGCGCTCACTGGCCGAGTGCCCCTGAGGCAGGGGCAAAACCTTGAAGCAGTCGGTGTCACATGCGCCGCGTCCGACGGAGCGACAGTTTTGTCCCGAAGCAATGTGGACGGGCCCTCGGCCTTGGGGCGGTGTGCTCCTCACCTGCGCTGATGGTCCGCAGGCGTTCGCGCTCGTTCGTCGGCGTCGTCACGTGGTCAGACACTCACCCGGAAACAGGGAGCTCCTTCATTCCTCCCCGGTTGGAATGAGGCGATCGACGCCCTCTGCGTCGTCCATATTTCCGTGTGCGTCCACGGTGATCGGAGTGGCCCGTCCCCTGGACGTGACGAGCCAAGCAAGTACCTGCTCAGTCAATGGCCCGTTGTCGGGTCCCTCGTCTTTCCCGTACGCGCGCCAGCCGCCCCCCGGTAGGGCGGCCACCACCTGGGCGGCTCGCTCCAGGTGCAAGAAGCCCGCCACGCTGTTTTCGGCACGCTCGGCAACCTCCGTCGGATCAACTCCTGCGTTGAGCCACGTCGACGGAGCAGAGTGGCGAAGGTGAGGTTCTGCTCGGCCGCTACGCGAAGTGCCTCGATGGCAGGCAGGAGGTGGCCAACGGCAAGATCGATGGGCTGCTGCGCGAGTACGAGTGATCAGGTGTGGTGTCGTGTCAGTGCCCTCTCCTACGCTGCTCTTTTGGTCGAACAGTACGCATGGGGAAGGGACGAGGATGGGCGGCGACGCATGGAGACACACGGGCCCGTATCAGCCTGATCTGGCGGACGCATTCCGGCAGGCCCAGGAAGAGGAACTGGTGAAGGACGACCACGGCTTCGAGGGCCGATCCGTAGAGGAGCTGTGGCGCGACCCATCGTGGCACGAGTACATCTTCACCGGTGGCACGGGCACGGTGCTGGACTTCCCCCTCATGATCGAAGCGACGGACACCGACAGCGGTCCATTCATGCGGCCGCTGACCGACCGCGAGGTGCGCGCCTGGGCTCCCAATTGCCGACCCACCTACGAAGAGTGGGATGGCGCCCTCGATTCCTGTCGTTTGGCCTTCCCCGGTCGTGCCCAGGGGAACTGCACGGTGCTCTACCGCGACGGGCGACCCGCGCAGATCGGCTACTGGGGAGTCACCGCAGACTAGAGGAACGGCGCAGCGCCGCAGCGAAAGCCCTTGGACCTGTCCAGGGGCCTTCGCGTTTCCTGGGTCTGACCAGGGAGGGTGCTTCAAGATCCTTTCCCGTGGACCGACTCGGGCGAGCGGCACGACCGCCGCGGGCTGAAAGGCGCGGGAGGCAACCAGCGACCGCCCGGTGCCCATACCGCCCGTCCTGGTCGCCATCCTTCGGGCTCACTTGAAGGAGTTCGGGACCGCCAGGAGGGGCGTGCGTTCGGCAACGAACGCGGGGGAGTGGTCGGCTCTTCCACCTACTGGCGGGTGTGGGAAGAAGCGCGAGAGTGCGCGCTTTCGCCGGAGCGCATCGACTCACCGTGGGCCGGGCGCCCGTACGACCTGCGGCACGCGTGCATCACGCGGTGGCTGAACACCGGCGTGCCGATCGCTGAAGTGGCCAGGAGGGTCGGCAACTCCCCGGAAGTTATCCACCGCAGGTATCACAGTTGTATCGACGGTCACGAGGAAGCCGCGACCGCGAGGATTGCGAAAGCGCTGGTGGAGGACGGCGACACGGTATAAGGCACGCAATGTTAGGGAGCTTGGGGAACAAGGCTCCCTCTGGCGCCGGCTCATGCGAGCCACCGTTCCATCGGCATCGCATTCCGCGTCGCCGGCGGATCAGTTTTCCAGATTTCAATCAAGTTGGAAGTCCCCCAAGTGGCGCAACCCCGCATCTGGAGTAACTATTGAGGAAGGCATTGTGGACGCCCATTGTAGGCGGGGTGAGTGGCTGCCGCCCAGGCGAGCGTGCAATGGACCTCGGGATATGTGACGCCGGGCATCCTTTTCCGGCAAGAGTCAGATTCCTGGACCCTTAAAAGGGTCAACCGAGAGCTTTCTTGGAGAGGTTGGAGAAAATGTCAGTAGTCGACATAGGGTGGGCCACCGTAGCCGCCAACAGCTCCTTCGAATGGTTCAATCACGGCTGGAATTCCAATCAATCAGTCGTGTACAGCATCATCGTCTTCCCGGGGACGGGTGTGCCCAATCCAGTGGGGCACGCGACGCTCGCGCAAGGCGAGTCGTTTCAGCATGTAGACGGCACGAAGGCCTACAAGTTCTATATACGAAACAATGCACCGTTTAATTCATGCGACGTGCACGTTCTCGCGCAAGTCGGTTCCCTCTGAACGTGCATGTCCGGAAGGCGGAGGGCAATCATGTCGACAGTGAAGGTCACGATCGTGCACGATGAGGCGGGCCGCATTGTGTCCATAGCGCGCCCCGCACCCGATGCACAGGTCACGGTGCTGAGCGGCGAAGGGGAGTCTGTGTTGGAGACGGAAGTAGGCGAAGAACTCGTACGTGAGCTGGCGACCGGGAAGCACAGAGTCGACGTCGCAGGCCAACGCATCGTTCCCTACAACGGGTAGACACGGATGCAAGGAGAGCTCTCCCCTGGGGTTACACAGCAGCCATGAGCCGCCCTCAGGGTGTGTCGGAGGTTGTCGCGACCACTGAGAGACAACGAGAAAGGGCGGGAGCCAGTGAGACTGACTCCCGCCCTTTTCTGTCGGCATCCGGGTTGCGTCCGGGGGAGTGGTGTACGGGTTCGACCTGATCCGGGGGTTTGCTCCGGCATCGGGATGAGGCCCGCATAGATGAACGGTCACCGGCTGATCTTCGAGACGTCGAGTCACGAAGGAGATCAGCACGATGACCGCACCCGACAGTCTGCCCCTGCACGCCGGATGCGTCGGACGTCCGGATGATCGGCCGGTCGTCTCCCGGATCATCCGGCGCAGTACCGTGGACGAAACCACCCGCCCTCCCGAGGGCCACAGCCGGCAGGACGAGGCCAGCCGCGCCTGGAACTTCCACGTCGCCCTCTACTACAAGGCCGGCGGCGCCCCATGGCGCTTCCTGCGCAACCCCCTGATCTCACCACCTGCCAAGTCGGCATCGCGTTCTACCGCAGCGACGACGGAAACGCCCTGGACACCTCGGTCGCCCAGGTGTTCAACGAACGCGGGGGCGGAGTGATCGTGCGCGGCGTGCATCTCGCCAGCTACGCGGCGGGGGCGAGTTCGGCTCGACCGAAGAGTAGCGCCCAGCCGGTGGGGAGCTGGTGAAGGATGCGGGTGATCAGGTCGGAGCCGGCATGGGCTGTGACGGCGGCGAAGACGGAGCCGCAGTCCCAGCGGGTGGTGGCCAGGGAGGCACCGGAGCGGGCGGCGAGGTCCTTGACGAAGGCCCAGCCGGTCAGCGGCTGGACGTCGGGGATCTGCGCGGTCAGTACGCGTGCGGCCTCCAGGGGCAGGCAGGCGGCCAGAGCGACACGTTCGTCGCCGGTCAGCTGACGCCCGAGCCCCGCGATGACCAGGCGGACGGCTTCGTCGGCCCGCTCGCGGGTTGGGTAGGCGCCCTCGTAGCGGACTTTCTCCAGCATCTGCTCGTACGCCGTCGAGTACGGCTGCTGGTGCTCAAGCGGTACGCGCGCGTCGGAGATCACTGCGGTGTATGCCTTTCATGGAGCCATGGGGCGCCGGGTGCAGGCGGCCCCGGTCTTGGTCAGGTGGGCTGGGGACGGCCGAAGAGGAGGTCGTAGCCGGCGGGGAGCTGGAGCAGGATCCGCCCCGTCAGGTCCTCGCCTGCCGTGTCGGCGACGGTGGACAGCACGGCGCTGACGTCCCAGGTCGCGGTCTGCTCGGTGGCGCCCTCGATCCAGGCGGCGGTCGCGCGGACGAACCGCTCGGGGGGCAGCGGCTCGGCGCTCTGCAGCGGGTTGAGCAGGATCAGGGCGAAGCCTTCCGGCAGGCGTGCCGCGAGTTGGGCGCGAACCTCGCCGACCAGGTGTGCGCCGAGCAGGGCGAGCACCACGCGGGCCGCACGCTCGGCTTCCTCCGCAGTGTCGTATGCGCCGCGTTCCCTCACGTGGTCGAGGAACGCTTCGTGTCGCAAGGTCATCTGCCGCCACCCCTTTTTGTCTTCGGGCCGTCCACGGGGGGTGCGGAGGGCGGGGAGGGGGAGATCAGGTGTCCGTCCTCCGCACCGGTCCGGCCGGTGTCAGCCGGAGATCTCCTTGCGGCCGGAGCCGACGCCGATGGAGATCTTGCGGGGCTTGGCGCGCTCGGCGATCGGGATGCGCAGAGTGAGCACGCCCGCCTCGTAGTCGGCCTGGATGTGCTCGGTGTCGAGGGTGTCGGCGAGCACGAGCTGGCGGGAGAAGACACCCAGCGGCCGCTCGGACAGCTCCATCTGCACGTCGTCGGTCTTCGCCACCGGCCGCCGCTCGGCCTTGACGGTGAGCATGTTCCGCTCGACGTCGATGTCGATCGCGTCCGCGGTGACGCCGGGGATGTCGAAGGCCACCACGTACTCGTCGCCCTCACGGTAGGCGTCCATGGGCATCGCCGAGGGGCGTGACCAGGTGCCCGGGCCCATCAGATGCTGGGTCAGCCGGTCCAGCTCACGGAACGGGTCAGTGCGCATCAACATCGTGAAACACCTCCAGCAGGTTTGGGGGACTGCCAATGCGCTGCACTGACACCGTTGTAACATGTCATCCAATGGATGACAAACATGACGTCGTCGACCTGATGACCGTCTGAGGGAGGTGCCCGTGACCGCAGCCGACCAGCCGTCCACGACCCCTACCGACGCCCACGGTCCGGCGTCCTTTCTCGCCGCCTCGGCGGCTCTTGCCGCCATAGACGACGCGCTGCGTGATGCCCAGCACGAGACCCCCGACGCCGCCGGCCCCGGTCCCGAGCAGGCGCTGGCCTCGCTGATGCTGCTGCGGCACGTGCGCGAGCAGCTCGCCGGCTGGGAGACCGGCCTGATCGAAACCGCCCGCGACGCGGGCGCCAGCTGGGCCGACCTCGCCGGCCCCCTCGGCGTCGCCAGCCGCCAGGCCGCCGAACGCCGGTACCTGCGTGGCCGCCCCGGCGCCCTCGGCACCACCGGAGAGCAGCGCGTGACGGCCACCCGCCAGGCCAGGGCCGCCGAACGCGCCACCACTACCTGGGCCCGCGCCAACGCCGCCGACCTGCGCCGCCTCGCCGGACAGATCACCGCGCTCGCCCACCTCGCGCCCGAAGCGCGCTCAGCTCAGGCCGCCGTCCATGCCGCCCTCGGCGCCGCCGACGCCGCCGAGCTCATCGCCCCCCTGAACGGCATGCGTCCCTACCTCGATGCCCGCCACACCGACCTCGTCGAATGCCTGGACGCCCTCGGCGACCGGCGCACGACGACAGCAGCCGACGATGCCTGACTCCCGCCGCAGAGAGTCACACCATGCGGGTGCGGTCCGGCCCGCTCCGAACCAAGCCGACGGCGGCCAACGATCCGTCTCCGCCCGAGTCCCATCCGTTCATGACGTTCCCACAGAAAGAGACCCACATGGGTAGCAGTGTCGAGACGCTGGAATTCCAGGCCGAAACCCGCCAGTTGCTCCGACTGGTGATTCACTCGATCTACTCGAACAAGGACATCTTCCTGCGCGAGCTGATCTCGAATGCCTCCGACGCCCTGGACAAGCTGAGGCTGGCATCGCTGACCGACTCCAACCTCGCCGAGATCGACACCACCGACCTGTACATCTCGCTGGAGGTCGACAAGGACGCCCGCACACTGACCGTCCGTGACAACGGCATCGGTATGAGCCGGGACGATCTCGTCGAGCTGATCGGCACGATCGCCAAGTCCGGCACCGCCGGCCTGCTGGAGAAGATCAAGGAGTCCAAGGACACCGCCACCGCCGAGAGCCTGATCGGGCAGTTCGGCGTCGGCTTCTACTCGGCGTTCATGGTTGCCGACAAGGTCACCCTGTGCACCCGGCGGGCCGGCACCGACTCCGGCACCCAGTGGGAGTCCGACGGCGAGGGCACCTACGACCTCCAGGCCGTCGACGGCCTGCCCGTGGGCACGTCGGTCACCCTGCACCTCAAGCCCGCCGACAGCGAGGACGGGCTCGCCGACTACCTCTCCGAATCGAAGATCCGTCAGATCGTCAAGCGGTACTCGGACTTCATCCGCTGGCCGATCCGGATGGCCACCGAGGCCACCGACGCCGAGGGCGAGAGCACCCGCGACATCGACACGCTCAACTCGATGAAGGCGCTGTGGGCCCGGCCGCGCAGCGAGGTGACCGAGGACGAGTACAACGAGTTCTACCAGCAGATCAGCCACGACTGGCTGCCCCCGGCCGAGACGATCCACATGCGCGCCGAAGGCACCTTCGAGTACGAGGCACTGCTGTTCATCCCCTCGCAGGCACCCTTCGACCTGTTCTCCCGCGAGACCAAGCCCGGCATGCAGCTGTACGTCAAGCGGGTGTTCATCATGGACGACTGCGAAGCGCTCATGCCCAACTACCTGCGCTTCGTCAAGGGTGTCGTGGACGCCCACGACCTGTCGCTGAACGTCTCCCGCGAGACCCTCCAGCACGACCGACAGATCCGCGGCGTACGCCGGCGCCTGGTCAAGAAGGTCCTCGGCGCCATCAAGGACATGCAGTCCAAGGACGCCGAGCGCTATGCGATGGTATGGGCCCAGTTCGGCAGGGCGCTGAAGGAAGGCCTGGTCGAGGACACGGACAACACCGAGGCCCTGCTGGAGCTGGTGTCGGCCGCCTCCACGCACGACCCGGAGAAGACCACCACGCTGCGCGAGTACGTCGAGCGCATGAAGGACGGCCAGGACACCATCTACTACCTGACCGGCGAGACCCGCTCGATGGTGGAGAACTCCCCGCACATGGAAGCCTTCGCCGCCAAGGGGTACGAGGTTCTGATCCTCACCGACCCCGTCGACGAGGTGTGGGTGGACCAGGTACCGGCCTTCGACGGCCACCGTCTGCAGTCCATCGCCAAGGGCCAGGTCGATCTCGACGAGTCCGCCGACGGCGACCAGGAAACCGACGCCGAGAAGGCCCAGCGCGAGCAGGACTTCGCAGCCCTGCTGCCGTGGCTGACCACCACCCTGTCCGAGCAGGTCAAGCAGGTCCGCCTGTCGTCACGCCTGACGACCTCGGCGGCCTGCATCGTCGGCGACGCCCACGACGTGACGCCGACCCTGGAGAAGATGTACCGGGCGATGGGACAGCAGATCCCCCCGGTCAAGCGGATCCTGGAACTCAACCCCGCACACCCGCTCATCACCGCCCTGCGCACAGCACATGACGCAGGCGCCGACGACCCCGCACTGGCGGAGATCGCCGAGCTGATATACGGCAGCGCGCTGCTCGCCGAAGGGGGCGACCTGCCCGACCCGGCCCACTTCACCCGGCTGCTCACCGACCGCCTGACCCGCACTCTGTGACCACGGGTGCGGCCCGGCACAACCGAAGCGCCCGGCCGCACCCACCCCGACCTCGCCACCCGCACACTCCCCACGCATCCGCCTGACCGCCTGCCACACAGGGGTGATGTCCTCGGCTGAAATGGGAGATGGCCTCACGATCTGCCAGGTCACGTCGCACCCGATCGTGCGACAGACCCTCGAACGGACACTCGCGAGGAAATCGCCATCAAGGCGTCCTGGAACCAGTTCACCTGCCTCAAACAATGGAAGATTCGCCCGGGTGCGCCCATCATCGAGAGCCGGGTCGCGGAGCAGGGCATCGGCTACCCTGGCGGCGGAAACAGACGGACGTATTGGACCCCGACAGGGACTTGCTGGAGCCATAGTGTCCGAATCAACCGCACAAAGAGCCCTCGCAGCGACCCGACAGGCCCTGTCGGGAATCGATGAGGAACTACCAAGGCACACCACGGGCCACGGACGAGTGAGCAGCGCCCAGCAATTGACGACGCTCCGCGAGCAGTTGGAGCAGGTCGCCGTACAGCTCTCCACCTCGCCGCTCCTGCCCAAGCCGCAGCGGCTGCGCGGCATCGGCCGTGTCATCACCGACTCCTGGCCCTACGGCAATCCACTGGGAAGTCTCATCCTCGAAGCCGAGCAGCTCTACCTCAGGGCGTAGCGTTCCGGGTGGCTTCGAGGCTGCCGGCGCCGCTCCCTCCACGGCATCAGGGAAACGCGCGGCGGGGTATGAGCCCGGCATCCTTGCGTTTCCACCCGAACAGGCCGCCTCCGTCCTGGCGGCTCGCCCGTACGACCTCCGGCA
The DNA here is from genome assembly GCF_040651615.1 of Streptomyces sp. NPDC048417. Lineage (NCBI taxonomy): Bacteria > Bacillati > Actinomycetota > Actinomycetes > Kitasatosporales > Streptomycetaceae > Streptomyces > Streptomyces sp. NPDC048417. Next base: position 74,546 of record NZ_JBEZKI010000030.1, read on the forward strand.
CGCGGGTGTCTCCCAGTGGCTCAACTCGGGCGTTCCCGCGCCGGAGGTGGCGGCTCGCGCCGGTCACTTGGTGGACGTCCTTCTGAAGATCTACGCCAAGTGCATAGACGGCCAGGAACAAGAGATGAACGACCGGACCCTGAAAGGGCTGGGAGAGGAGGACGACAGTGAAGGCTGACTGACATGGCCCACACGCCCTCACGCGAATGCTTGATCCCACCTTTGACGCGCCAAGCAGGACTGATCCATCTCATTTTGTTGGTCGGCGCAAGCGCGCGGTGGCCTTGCAGACGGACGCTCCGAAATTGAATGTCGGGATGTGAATATTTGCTCTCGGTCGCTGGCGTCAGACCTTGATGACGGTGATGCGCGAGCCGCACAGGGCGGTTAGATCCTCGGGGTCTGAGGTGAGGATCGTCGCCGGACCGGGGGAGGCGAGGGCGGTGGCGCTGAGCATGGCGTCGATGGCGTACTTGTGGCCGTGCAGGCCGGCGTCGGCGAGGAGGGCGGCGGCGTGGCGAGCGATGGGCTCGGTGACCGGTTCGATGACGAGGCGGGACAGGGTCCATTCCAGAGCTGGGCGATTGATCCGTGGGTGGATCACTTCCACGAGGGCGGCTGCGGAAGTGATCACCCGTAGGTCGTCGGCGCGGGCGAGGGCGAGCCAGCCGGTGACCGTGCGGTCGCGCAGGACGGCCTTGGCCAGTCCTTCGCTGTCGAGGACCAGGGTGCCGCCGGGGGCGGCGGGGGAGGGGGTCACGCGGCGTTCGCCCCGCCTTGGGTCTGCTGCTCTCGGGCTTGGTGGAGCTGGTCGCGCAGAGCCTGAATCTCTTCGTCGCTGATGGGGCCGTGTTCGGCCTCCGCCACCGTGATGAGTTCGTTGAGGTTGTCCCGCTCGATCTGGCGGGCGACGGCTGCGGCGACGTAGGCGGACAGTCCGGATGGGCCGCCGCGGGCCTTGGCGGCTTCGGCGATGTCGCGCGGCATGGTGATCGAGTACTTGCCGGTGGGCTCACTCATGCTACCTATCCTACCTCCCATCCTCCCTCGGTTGAGTGGAGCTGGCAGAGACAGCCGTCGCGGTGCTGGTCCGACACGGGCACGAATCTGGGTTTGGGCGTACGACGGGACTCCAGGGGGCGTTGTTGCTGCCGGGCTTGATATGGGCACCCGAGACGTTCACGTGTCAGGGAGGTGGTGGACGTCATGAGGAACTCGAAATCGCAGGCGCGCGGCGTCCCCGGCCGGAAACGTGGAGGAAGGGCCGTGGCTGGCCGGCGCACGGCGGGTGCGACGGATATCAGAGCGTTGGCCGATGACCTGGGCGCCGCGCTCCTTCGTGCCGTTCGACAAGGCACTGCGGATAAGTCCCCCGCGGGGATCAGTCGTAGCTCGTCTCGGGGTCGCGCGGCCGGGATCAGCTGGTACGCCTTTGCTCTGGAGTACATGGAGATGAGGTGGCCGCTGATCGCGGCGAAGACCCGGGACGAGACCAGCGACGCGCTGTGCGCGATCACCCGGGCGATGCTCCGGGACGTGAGGGGCCGTCCGAGCGATAAATTGCTGCGGCGGGCGATGCGGGGCTGGGCGTTCGTCGTCCCCCGCCCGGGGCCGCGTCAGATGCCGACTGACGTCCGGTTGGTCCTGCGCTGGGTGGAGGGAGCCTCACGTCCGCTGGCCGATCTGACGGATCCGGCCGTGATGCGGTCCCTGCTGACAGCGCTGCGGCTCAATCAGGACGGCGCGGTGGCGGTGGCCGAGACGCAGCGGCACAAGCACAAGGTCCTGGTCAACGCCGTGAGGTACGCCGTCGAGCAGCGCAAGTTGCCCGCCGATCCGCTCGTTCCCATCAAGTGGAGCGTGGCTGAGACCGTCGACCAGGTCGACCCGCGGGTGGTCGCCAACCCCGGCCAGGCACGTTCCCTGCTGTGCGCGGTCTCCTACGTCGGCGGTTACCGGCGTGCTCGTGGGCGGCGGCTGGTCGGGCTGTTCGCCGGGCTGTACTACGCCGGGCTGCGCCCCGCCGAAGCGGTCGGGGTGTCTTTGCCCAACTGCGTGCTGCCTGCCGAGGGCTGGGGCCAGGTGACCGTGCACCGCACACTGCCGCAGGCGGGCAAGCGGTGGACCGACACCGGAAGAGCCCACGACGAACGCGGACTCAAGGGCCGTCCAGCCGACGACACCCGACCTGTACCGCTACCGCCCGAACTGGTAGCCCTCTGGCGGGAGAGCATCGACACCTTCGGCGTCGCGGACGGCGGGCGGCTGTTCTTCAACGAGTGCGGCGGCATCGTCGGGTCCAGTACCTACGATCGTGCCTGGCACGAGGCCCGTGAACTCGGTCTTTCTCCGGATCTGGTGTGCTCGCTGCTCGCGGCCCGCCCATACGATCTGCGCCACTCGGCACTCTCCACCTGGCTTAACGCCGGCGTCGACCCGACCCGTCGATCGGCCCGCACGAGATAGGACCCGGGTTGATGCCACAGGAGCGGGCGGGTCTGGACGCCTGGGTCGAGGACGGGCTGTGCCCCATGCTGACCCGGGTCCCCGACCTCACGCGGATCACCCGGAGTAACACCCCCTCATTGCTGCCTCGTTCGGGAGCCGGACGTGGTCCGGGCGTCCGGGACACGCAGCTGGCCCTGCAGCGGCGGGCGGCGCTGGCACGCGCACTCAACGGCCGTCCCCTGGAGATCGACGTCTTCTGGCAGTCCCCGGAAACCCGTGCCGCGCTGCTCGCGGAACTGCCGAAGCTCATCGGCTTCCCTCCCGGGGAGAGCGTGGGGCCGGCCGATGACGACACCTGGCGGTGGCGGGGCGAGGGGGTCGAGATCCGCGTACGAGCCCGGCCCGCGGGGCCCCTGGCCGACGCTCTGCAGGTCTCCTGGGAGCGCAGGCGCCCCAGGGCCGTCCGGCTGGCCGAAGCCGTCGAAGGGCGCTGCCGACTTGTGGCGGACCGAGTGGTCTCGCGTCCCGAGGCGGCCGGAGTCGTGGTCATGGAGATCGCCGGCAAGGAGCGCTTCGCCGCCGTCCCCGACTCCGACCCCAAGCATGCGCTGCGCATCGCCTGGGCGCGGCAGGACCGGCTGAGCCAGTTCGTCAACCTGCCCGACGACACCGACAGCGGCCTGGAGCACCGGGCCAAGTGGACCTGGCTGGACGCCTTTCGACAGCTCGGTGCGATCAGTCCGCCCGCTCACCGAGTGGGGGCCGGAGTTCCCGGCGACCTCCAGTACGTGGCGCTCTGGCTCGTACGCCACACCAGGAAGGGGCCCACGCGGTGCCCCGTCCATCGGCTGGTCGCGGTGCGGGTCCGCCCCGGGGACGGAGGACCGGGCGTCATCGAGGGGTGGGACGCCGAGCGCGCCGAATGGGTGCCGTACTCGAAGCTGTTGCTGCTGCTCTCCCAGGCAGTGGAACCAGTGGCGGAGACCTGGAAGGAGAAGGAGGCTGATACGGGTGGCCATGGCGATGGCGTGGCCGCCCGGGGAGGGCTCCGGCCCGGTGCCCGCCCGGGCGTGGAGCAGCACAGGCAGCGGGAGACCGAGCGGCAGATCCGCGCACTGCTCTTCCAGCTCCGCGACCGCCCGACGCTCCTGCTGGCGGACGCGGGCAATCTGCGCCAGTGCTGGCCCGGCCTGCGCAACGGTGAACTGGCCCGCGACATGCTCGGCTTCGGCACTGAACCCGCCCAGCGCCACACGCTCTACGGCGACGACCTGCGGGTGGTGCTCGTACGGGACGCCAATGCGCGGGAGGAAGTAGCGGAGTGGTACGCCCATGACGCCAAGGGCAGCGTCGGCTTCGCCGAGGGCGTGTGGGGGACGGCGGAGACGGAGAGCCGTGTCTTCGCAAGCACGGCCTCGAAGCCGCACACGGTGGCGAAACTGCCGAAGGGACTCATTAAGCTGGCGCCCACGTCACAGGGCCGGACAGCACCCGGAAAGTCGGCCTGGAACCCCGGGCAGCTGGAGATCACCATGCTCGGCTGCCTGTCGGAGAAGGCACTGGCGGACTCGGGGCGTGAAGGGGACCTGCCTGACCGGCCGGCGGAGTGGGCGACGCTCACGCACCAGCTGCGCTACCAAGACGACTATCCGCCGCTCGCCCGGCCCCTCGCGCTGCACTTGGCGCGTCTCGCCGGTGAGTACGTGCTTCCGGTGGCCGTAACGAAGGAGGAAGGGAGCACGTCATCCGCTCCATGAGTGAGGCGCCGCCCGCATGGGGCGTCCCAACGATCAACGCTGATAGGAATTATTGTTCCCTCGGGTAAGTCGGACATGGGGGCATACCGCTGTTGGGCGGGCGCGAACGCCTTCGCGCGACTGTGCCGAATCGGGTCCGGGAAAGTGCAACGGCCTGTTTGTCCGTGTCCCCTTGGCTGTCCCGCTCGGTAAACATGCAGGTCAAAGCGGCCTCCTGAGGGTGACGGATCCACCGTGCGGCTTTCTGGCCCACGTATGTCCCGAAGGAGTTAATTTCGCGGGATCGGACAATTGGGATTTCGTCCGCTCGGCCGTGGAAAACCCCTGATCAGGGCAATGAGGGGTCGAGTGGCCACGGCCAAGTAGGCCGTGTGCGTTTTGGCATGCACAAGAAAGGCCCTGACCGGCGTTTCCGCTGGTCAGGGCCTAAATTTCCGGTGCCCCCGGCAGGATTCGAACCTGCGCACACGGCTCCGGAGGCCGTTGCTCTATCCCCTGAGCTACGGGGGCGTGTGGCGTTGAGCTGCTTGCTCGCGGCGACGGGTAGAACACTACCAGCTCGGTCGGGGTGATCAGGAACGGGTTTCCTGGGTCGCTCGCCCGCAGAGTGCGGAAGTCAGGAAAACCCGGACGCGGTGGCCGGTCCGGACCTACTCTCGAGTTGTGCCAGGGGCGTCGGGTCGGGTGCTTGTTGTGGACGACAACAAGGTCATCCGGCAGCTGATCAGGGTCAATCTCGAACTGGAGGGTCTCGAGGTCGTGACCGCGGCCGATGGTGCCGAGTGTCTGGATGTCGTTCATCAGGTGCGGCCCGATGTGATCACCCTTGATGTCGTCATGCCCCGGCTCGACGGTCTGCGGACCGCCGCACTGCTCCGTGCCGACCCCCGCACCCATGACCTTCCCCTCGCCATCGTCAGCGCCTGCACTCAGTACGAGGTCGAGACCGGCCTCGATGTCGGTGTCGACGCCTTCCTCGCCAAGCCCTTCGAGCCCTCCGAACTCGTGCGGCTCGTAAGGGAGTTGATGGAGAGTCGGCGAGGGCCGGAAGAGTCGGAGGAGCGTGAGCGCGGGGGAGAGGGTGGTGAGGGTGGCGGCGAAGGTGGCGAGGTCGAGTTCTCGGGAGAGTGGGCCGGGGGTAACCCCGTCTACCCGTAGGGGCCGTGCAATCGGTGACCCTGCGGCCCGGGCCCGCATCAATCCCGTGGAGCCGTGGGGGGCGTGGTGGGCGTAGGCCTCCAGTCACCCTCCCGCGCGTAGGCCCGTACGGCCACAGGTCCCATCCCGTCCGTAAGCCCATAGGTCCGCAGCGCCCGCAGTACCCGCGGCCCTGTGGTCCCCGTTACCCACACCGCCCCCGCGTCCACATCCCGGACACCCTCCCAAACCGGGTCGCCTGCCCGGCCCCCTCCTCCCCTACGCTTGTTCCGTGACCCCCGTCGAGCTCTCCCGTACCGTGCTGCGCGCGGTGCGTCGTGCTGTTGACGAGGGGGAGCTGAGCGTGAGCGTGCCGGAGCGAGTCGTGGTCACGCCGCCGGGGCCCGGTGGGTGTGGGGACTACGCCACCAACATCGCGCTTCAGCTCGCCCGCCCGGCCGGGCAGCCCCCCATGCGGGTCGCCGAGATCCTGCTGCCCCATCTCGCGGATGCCGCCGGCGTCGGTGACGTCGTCGTCACCGGACCCGGGTTCCTGAACATCAGCCTCAGCCCCACCGCATCCCCCACGGCGACCCTGGTCGCCGAGATCCGCGCCCTCGGCCCCGACTACGGCCACGGCGACGCCTTCGCCGGGCAGGTGGTCGCGCTGCGGGTGCCGTACGACGTCCGGGCCGAGGTCGTCGCCGATGCCGTCGTCCGGATCGTCGCGACCCAGGGCGGACGCGGCGAGGTCGGTCACGGCGAGGTCGGTCACGGTGATCCCGTCAGCCTCCGCCCCGTGCCGGCGCCCGAGGACCCGGCCCCGCTCGGGCCCGACGCCGCGCAGTGGGCCCTGCTGCATCCCGCCGCCCACGACCGGCCCCGGATCACCGCCGACCACCTGGTGCAGCGCGAGAGCAACCCGCTCTTCCGGGTGCGGTACGCCCACGCCCGGACGCGAGCCGTCGGCCGCGGTGCCGGACGGCTCGGATTCGGTGCCGAACCCGGCGACGTCCCCGGCGCCCCGGGCGCCCTCGTCACCGCCCTCGCGGACTACCCCCGCATCCTCACCGCCGCGGCCACCCACCGCGCCCCCGACCGGCTCGCCCGGCATCTCGTCACCGTCGCCGATGCCGCCCTGCCGTTCCTGCCGACCGTGCTGCCCCGTGGCGAGGAGAAACCCTCGGCCGCCCACCGCGCCCGGCTCGCCCTCGCCGAAGCCACCGGGACGGTGCTGGCCGGCGGCCTGTCCCTGCTCGGCATCGACGCACCCGATCACCTCTGAAGAGAGCGCCTGAAGAGCAATGAGCCGTTCCGCACATCCCGCCGGGCCCCGCCACGCCGACGTCCTGCCCGAGGGCCACTACGCCGCCCCGCCCGCCGACCTCAACGCCCTCGACCCCAAGGTGTGGGCCCAGACCGTCACCCGCGACGCCGAGGGGACCGTCACTGTCGGCGGCGTCGACGTGAAGACCCTCGCCGAGCAGCACGGCACCCCCGCCTACGTCCTCGACGAGACCGACTTCCGGGCCCGGGCGCGGGCCTGGCGCACCGCCTTCGGCCCGGACGCCGACGTGTTCTACGCCGGGAAGGCCTTCCTGTCTCGGGCCGTCGTGCGCTGGCTGCACGAGGAAGGGCTCAATCTCGATGTGTGCTCCGGCGGCGAGCTGGCCACCGCCCTCTCCGCCGGGATGCCCGCCGACCGGATCGCCTTCCATGGCAACAACAAGTCGACGGAGGAGATCGAGCGGGCGGTCGAGGCCGGCGTCGGGCGGATCGTGCTCGACTCGTTCCAGGAGATCGTGCGGGTCGCCCACATCGCCCAGTCCCGCGGCAAGCGGCAGCGTGTGCAGATCCGTATCACCGTCGGCGTGGAGGCGCACACGCACGAGTTCATCGCCACCGCCCACGAGGACCAGAAGTTCGGGATTCCGCTGGCCGGGGGGCAGGCCGCCGAGGCGGTACGGCGGGCGCTGCAGCTGGACGGGCTGGAGGTCATCGGGATCCACTCGCACATCGGGTCGCAGATCTTCGACATGTCGGGCTTCGAGGTCGCCGCGCACCGGGTCGTGGGGCTGCTGAAGGACATCCGTGACGAGCACGGTGTCGAGCTGCCCGAGATCGATCTGGGCGGCGGGCTCGGTATCGCGTACACGAGTGGCGACGATCCTCGGGAGCCGCACGAGATCGCCAAGGCGCTCACCGAGATCGTCACCCGGGAGTGCGAGGCCGCCCGGCTGCGGACTCCGCGTATCTCCGTCGAGCCGGGGCGGGCCATCGTCGGGCCGACCGCCTTCACCCTCTACGAGGTCGGCACCATCAAGCCCCTCGACGGCCTGCGGACGTATGTCTCCGTCGACGGCGGCATGTCCGACAACATCCGGACCGCGTTGTACGACGCCGAATACAGCGTCGCTCTCGTGTCGCGGACGAGCGACGCCGAGCCGATGCTCGCCCGTGTCGTCGGCAAGCACTGCGAGAGCGGGGACATCGTGGTGAAGGACGCGTTCCTGCCGGGCGACCTGGCACCCGGTGACCTGATCGCCGTACCGGCCACCGGTGCCTACTGCCGGTCCATGGCGAGCAACTACAACCATGTGCTCCGGCCGCCCGTCGTCGCGGTCCGCGACGGTGAGTCCCGGGTCATCGTCCGCCGGGAGACGGAGGAGGACCTCCTGCGCCTCGACGTCGGATGACATCCGGTGACGTCCGATGACGTCCGATGACGTCCGATGACGTCCGATGACGTCCGATGACGTCCGGTGACGTCCGGTGATGTGCGTGGCGTGCGATGGCCTCTGTTGATGTTCGTTGAGGTCCGACGACGTTCGACGCCGTCGGATCGCGCCGATCGCGCCGATCGCGCCGATCGCGCGCCGATCGTGTGGGATCGCGCCGGTCGTGTGGGATCGCGCCGGATCACAGCGGGCGGCATTCCGACGGCAATTCGCCGGCAATTCGACGGCCCTTCCACGGCATCCGAGGGCATTCGACGGCATGGACTGCATCGGACTGCATCGGACTGCATTCTCGGACGGCGGCCGATGACCCGGATGACGCAGGTGGAAGATCTCCTGTCTGCCACCTCCGCAAAATGAAATAGATGTCTCACGATCCGGACGAAGGGTAGAAACTCCCGTCCGGTGAGTGAGACTGGTCCAACCGTAGACGGTATGAGGAAACGAGGTCGGATGATGCGTACGCGTCCGCTGAAGGTGGCGCTGCTGGGCTGTGGGGTTGTCGGCTCAGAGGTGGCGCGCATCATGACGACGCACGCCGACGACCTCGCGCAGCGGATCGGTGCCCCGGTCGAACTGGCCGGGGTCGCCGTACGACGGCCCTCCAAGGTGCGTAAGGGCATCGACCCGAGTCTGGTCACCACGGACGCGACCGCTCTGGTCAAGCGGGGGGACATCGACGTCGTCGTCGAGGTCATCGGGGGCATCGAGCCCGCCCGCACCCTCATCACCACCGCCTTCGAGCACGGCGCCTCCGTCGTCTCCGCGAACAAGGCGCTGCTCGCCCAGGACGGCGCCGCCCTGCACGCGGTCGCCGAGCAGAACGGCAAGGACCTCTACTACGAGGCCGCCGTCGCCGGTGCCATCCCGCTGATCCGGCCGCTGCGCGAGTCCCTCGCCGGCGACAAGGTCAACCGGGTGCTGGGGATCGTCAACGGGACGACCAACTTCATCCTCGACAAGATGGACTCGACGGGGGCCGGCTACCAGGAGGCCCTCGACGAGGCCACCGCGCTCGGGTACGCGGAAGCCGACCCCACCGCCGATGTCGAGGGTTTCGACGCCGCCGCCAAGGCCGCCATCCTCGCCGGGATCGCCTTCCACTCGCGGGTGCGCCTCGACGACGTCTACCGCGAGGGCATGACCGAGGTCACCGCCTCCGACTTCGCCTCCGCCAAGAACATGGGCTGCACCATCAAGCTGCTCGCCATCTGCGAGCGGGCTGCGGACGGTGGCTCCGTCACCGCGCGCGTGCACCCCGCGATGATTCCGCTGACCCACCCGCTCGCCTCCGTGCGCGGCGCGTACAACGCCGTCTTCGTCGAGTCCGACGCGTCCGGCCAGTTGATGTTCTACGGTCCCGGCGCCGGTGGCGCCCCGACCGCCTCCGCGGTCCTCGGCGACCTGGTCGCCGTCTGCCGCAACCGGCTCAGCGGGGCAACGGGGCCCGGCGAGTCGGCGTACGCCGCCCTGCCGGTGTCGCCCATGGGCGATGTCGTCACGCGCTACCACATCAGCCTCGACGTCGCCGACAAACCGGGCGTTCTCGCCCAGGTGGCGACCGTGTTCGCCGAACACGGGGTTTCCATCGATACGGTTCGCCAGCAGGGCAAGGACGGCGAGGCCTCCCTCGTCGTCGTCACCCACCGGGCCTCCGACGCCTCCCTCTCCGGGACCGTCGAGGCGCTGCGCAAGCTCGACACCGTGCGGGGTGTCGCCAGCATCATGCGGGTTGAAGGAGAGTAACCAGCAATGACCCACCAGTGGCGCGGAATCATCGAGGAGTACCGGGACCGGCTGCCCGTCTCCGACACCACGCCGGTCGTGACGCTCCGCGAGGGCGGCACGCCCCTCGTGCCCGCGCAGGTGCTCTCCGAGCGCACGGGGTGCGAGGTCCACCTGAAGGTGGAGGGTGCCAACCCCACCGGGTCCTTCAAGGACCGCGGTATGACCATGGCCATCTCCAAGGCCAAGGAGGAGGGCGCGCAGGCGGTCATCTGCGCCTCCACCGGCAACACCTCCGCCTCCGCCGCGGCCTACGCCGTGCGCGCCGGCATGGTCTCGGCCGTGCTCGTGCCGCAGGGCAAGATCGCGCTCGGCAAGATGGGCCAGGCCCTCGTGCACGGCGCGAAGATCCTCCAGGTCGACGGCAACTTCGACGACTGCCTCACCCTCGCCCGCAAGCTGAGCGAGAACTACCCCGTGGCGCTGGTCAATTCGGTCAACCCGGTGCGCATCGAGGGGCAGAAGACGGCCGCCTTCGAGATCGTGGACATGCTCGGCGACGCACCCGACATCCACGTCCTGCCGGTCGGCAACGCGGGCAACATCACCGCGTACTGGAAGGGCTACAAGGAGTACGCCGCGGACGGGATCGCCGCCGGGACTCCCCGGATGTGGGGATTCCAGGCCTCCGGTTCCGCGCCCATCGTGCGCGGCGAGATCGTCAAGGACCCCTCGACCATCGCCACCGCGATCCGGATCGGCAACCCCGCCTCCTGGCAGTTCGCGCTCGCCGCCCGGGACGAGTCCGGGGGCTTCATCGACGAGGTGACGGACCGTGAGATCCTGCGCGCCTACCGGCTGTTGGCCGCTCAGGAGGGTGTCTTCGTGGAGCCCGCCTCCGCCGCCTCCGTGGCCGGTCTGCTCAAGGCGGCCGAGCAGGGCAAGGTCGACCCGGGCCAGCGCATCGTCTGCACCGTCACCGGCAACGGCCTGAAGGACCCCGACTGGGCCGTCGCCGGCGCCCCGCAGCCGGTCACCGTGCCCGTCGACGCGGCCGCCGCGGCCGAGCGGCTCGGGCTCGCCTAGAGAGCCGCTGGAGCGTTGCTCGAGAACCGCGCCAGCGCTTCTCGGGCAACGTTCGGCCAACCCAGGCCGGGCAACCGGTGAACGGACCGCGGCGTCCTGAACAGGGGACTCCCTAAGGAGGGGGCACAAGGGGCTTACGACACGCATCGTGCGCCTCCTGTGCGCCCTATGTCGCGACAGAACCTTCCTTCGATAGGCTGTACCGAACCCGCCCGCTGCATATGCCTCCGCATATGGCGCGGTGCCGCGCCGCCTCCGCGGCCCGAGGTTCCCTCAGGTACCTATCGAGTGTCATTCGACCATCACGCAGCTCAAGGAGAGTCATCGAGCGATGGCCGGTCCAGCGTTCCGCGCCGCCGCCGTCCGGGTGCGCACCCCCGCCACCAGCGCCAACCTCGGTCCGGGCTTCGATGCCCTGGGCCTCGCGCTGGGGCTCTACGACGATGTCGTCGTACGGGTGGCCGACTCCGGGCTGCACATCGACATCGCGGGTGAGGGCAGCGAGACGCTGCCGCGTGACGAGAGCCACCTCCTCGTACGCTCCCTGCGCACCGCCTTCGACCTGCTGGGCGGACAGCCCCGCGGTCTGGAGATCGTGTGCGCCAACCGCATCCCGCACGGCCGCGGCCTGGGATCCTCCTCCGCCGCCATCTGCGCCGGCATCGTCGCCGCGCGGGCCGTGACCATAGGTGGCGAGGCCAGGCTCGACGACGCCGCGCTCCTCGAACTGGCCACCGAGATCGAGGGCCACCCCGACAACGTCGCGGCCTGTCTGCTGGGCGGTTTCACACTGTCCTGGATGGAGTCCGGCGCCGCCCGGGCGATCAGGATGGAGCCCGCCGATTCCATCGTTCCGGTGGTTTTCGTGCCCGGGAAGCCGGTCCTCACCGAGACCGCGCGCGGACTGCTCCCGCGCACCGTGCCGCACGTCGACGCCGCCGCCAACGCGGGCCGTGCCGCTCTGCTCGTCGAGGCCCTCACCAGGCGCCCCGAGCTGCTGCTGCCCGCCACCGAGGACCGTCTGCACCAGGAGTACCGCGCCCCGGCCATGCCGGAGAGCGCGGCGCTGGTGGAGCGGCTGCGCGCCGACGGCATCCCGGCCGTGATCTCCGGCGCCGGACCCACTGTCATGGCGCTGGTCGATGCCGCGAGTGCCGACAAGGTGGAAGCCCTGGCGGGCTCGGACTGGGCCGCCAACCGGCTGAACCTCGACGTCCAGGGAGCGAGCGTGCTGCCGCTTGCGCCCTCCAGTGACATTTAACTGCGCACGGTTGCCGGATTTGGAGAGGGGGAATGTTTGTTGGATCCGGTAGTGTTAACCTCAAGTCTGCACCCGACCCCACCATGGCGAGGTGCTTCGTGTCCCCGTCCGGGACAGACATTCTTCCGGGAGTCTCCCAAGCCACTCAGCGTTTCGTATGTCGTACCTGGGCAGTACGCCGTACGCGGGCACTGAGCGGGCCGCTGGGCACGCTCCGGAAATGGTGCTACCACGCCACGTGACACCGGGTGCCACGGCTGAGGAAGCGCCGTCACCAGAAATTCTCTCCGCCGCTTTGGCGGACCACCGCCCCGGCACGGTCCACACAGCAAGGACCGCAGCCGGACAGCACAACCGGTCGCCGAGCCAGACAGGCCGACGTCCGCTCCAGGGAAGGACCCTTCGTGAGCGACACCACCGATCTGATGGGCGCACGTGTCGAGGAGACCGCTGCCGCGCCCGCCACGGACGCCTCCGCGCCTGCCACCGGTGCCGGCTCCCGGCGGCGCCGCGGTACCGGCCTTGAGGGCATGGTGCTGGCAGAGCTTCAGCAGGTCGCATCCGGCCTCGGTATCAGGGGCACGGCGCGGATGCGCAAGAGCCAGCTGATCGAGGTCATCAAGGAGGCGCAGGCCGGTGGGGGCGCCGCCCCCAAGGCCGCCGAGAGCGCCACCGAGACCAAGCCGAAGCGCCGGGCCACCTCCAAGGCCCGTACGGGCGGCGAGGTCGCCGAGAAGCAGGCGGAGCAGGCCGCCGAGGCCCCCGCCGAGCAGGCCGTGGCCCAGCAGCAGATCGAGATTCCCGGCCAGCCCGCCGGCGGCACCGCCCGCGACACCGAGCGTGGCGGCGAGGACGCGCCGACCGAGCGCCGCCGTCGCCGTGCCACCGCCGAGGCCGGCAGCCCCACCGCGAGCGGCGCCGAGACCGTCGTCGCCGAGGCGAAGAGCGAGCCGAAGGCCGAGACGCCCGCCGCGCAGCCGCAGGCTGACGCCGACGGCGACGGCCGCGGCCGCCGTGACCGCCGTGACCGCGGCCGGGACCGTGACCGCCGCAACAAGGGCGACGAGCAGCAGGGCGCCGGCCAGGGCGGCCGTCAGGACCGTCAGGACCGGGACCGCCAGGACCGGGACCGTCAGCAGCCGCAGCAGCAGGGCGGCGGCCGTCAGGACCGCAACGCCGGCCCGCAGGACGACGACGACTTCGACGGCGGACGCCGTGGCCGTCGCGGCCGGTACCGGGACCGTCGGGGCCGTCGTGGCCGCGACGAGATCGGTGGTGCCGAGCCGCAGGTCTCCGACGACGACGTCCTGATCCCCGTCGCGGGCATCCTCGACATCCTCGACAACTACGCGTTCATCCGGACCTCCGGCTACCTGCCGGGCCCGAACGACGTGTACGTCTCCCTCGCCCAGGTCCGCAAGAACGGCCTGCGCAAGGGCGACCACGTCACCGGCGCGGTCCGTCAGCCCAAGGAGGGCGAGCGCCGCGAGAAGTTCAACGCGCTGGTCCGCCTCGACTCCGTCAACGGCATGGCGCCCGAACACGGCCGTGGCCGCCCGGAGTTCAACAAGCTGACCCCGCTCTACCCGCAGGACCGGCTCCGTCTGGAGACCGACCCGGGCGTGCTGACCACCCGCATCATCGACCTGGTGTCGCCGATCGGTAAGGGCCAGCGCGGTCTGATCGTGGCCCCGCCGAAGACCGGCAAGACCATGATCATGCAGGCGATCGCCAACGCGATCACCCACAACAACCCCGAGTGCCACCTGATGGTCGTCCTGGTCGACGAGCGTCCGGAAGAGGTCACCGACATGCAGCGGTCGGTCAAGGGCGAGGTCATCTCCTCGACCTTCGACCGTCCGGCCGAGGACCACACCACGGTCGCCGAGCTCGCCATCGAGCGCGCCAAGCGTCTGGTGGAGCTGGGCCACGACGTGGTCGTGCTGCTCGACTCGATCACGCGTCTGGGCCGTGCGTACAACCTGGCCGCGCCGGCCTCCGGCCGCATCCTGTCCGGTGGTGTCGACTCGACCGCCCTGTACCCGCCGAAGCGCTTCTTCGGTGCGGCCCGCAACATCGAGGACGGCGGCTCGCTGACCATCCTCGCCACCGCCCTGGTGGACACCGGGTCCCGCATGGACGAGGTGATCTTCGAGGAGTTCAAGGGCACCGGCAACGCGGAGCTCAAGCTCGACCGGAAGCTCGCCGACAAGCGCATCTTCCCGGCGGTGGACGTCGACGCGTCCGGCACCCGTAAGGAAGAGATCCTGCTCGCCCCCGACGAGCTCGCCATCGTCTGGAAGCTGCGCCGGGTGCTGCACGCCCTCGACCAGCAGCAGGCGGTCGAACTGCTCCTCGACAAGATGAAGCAGACGAAGTCGAACGCCGAGTTCCTGATGCAGATTCAGAAGACGACGCCCACCCCCGGTAACGGGGACTAGTCGACAAAGGCCCGGTTCTCCGCGCCTCTTCGGAACGCTCGAAGGGCCGCTCCCCGCAATCGCGGGGTGCGGCCCTTTTCGTTTCTCCCCCCGGTGTAGGATCGCGCCCTTCGGTCAGTTGACCGAATCTCGAAATCCTGATCCCTAGGGGGGGACTTAGGTGGGTACACCCACGTCCGGGAGCGGTCGCCACAGACGCCGGATACGTTTCGCTCTGCCCGTGGCCGCGGCCGGAATCGCCGCCGCCGTCACGGCCGCACTGATCTCGACCTCCGCCAGCGCGGCCACCCAGCCGACGCCCACGGTCAAGCCGGTCGTCAGCACGCCGTCGCAGGCCACGCTGAAGCAGCGCGCCGCCAACGCCGTCGCCGCCGTCAACAGCAAGACCACCACGACGAAGACGTCGAGCAGTGGTTCCGCTGTCTCACCGAAGATCATCGGTGGCGGTACGACCACCATCTCCTCGGCGCCCTGGATGGCCCAACTCTGGTACGACGACACCAAGAGCACCACCAGCACCAGCGACGACGTCGCCTTCTTCTGCGGTGGCTCGGTGATCTCGCCCACGAAGATCCTCACCGCCGCACACTGCGTCAAGGGCTTCAAGTGGAGCACCACCAACTCCGTGGTCATCACGGGCACCGCCTCGCTGCCCACCACCACCAGCGGCGGCACCGTCTCCGCCGTCCTGCGCCAGTGGAACCACCCGTCGTACACCGTGTCGTCCAGGGGTGTCCCCAACAACGACATCGCCGTGCTCACCCTGGCCGCCCCGGTCAAGGCCACGCCGATCCGGCTGACGACCAACACCGACACGACCTCGTACAAGGCGAACACCAGCGCCAAGGTCTACGGCTGGGGCCGCACCAGCTCCACCTCGGACAACATCTCCGAGACCCTGAAGACGGCCACGCTGCCCGTCCAGTCCGACACCGCCTGCACGAACGCCTACGGCAGTGACATCGTCAAGGGCCACATGGTCTGCGCCGGCAAGCCCGCCACCGGCTCCGACACCGGTACCACCTCCGCCTGCAACGGCGACTCCGGCGGCCCGCTGGTCGTCGGCGGCCGGATCGTCGGCGTGGTCTCCTGGGGGGTCCAGGACTGTGTCGCCAAGGGCGCCTACAGCGTCTTCACGAAGGTCAGCACCTACGTCGGTGCCGCCTACGCGCAGATCGCCGACACCAACCTGAGCCTGTTCAACGGGCTCAACGACGGCAAGGCCGACCTGTTCGTCCGCAAGTCGTCGACCCACGTCGGCTACGAGCTGGACTCGAAGGGCACCTCGCTCACCTCCCCCACCGCCGCCTCCTCCTGGGGCAACTTCACCGGCGTCAACCTCGTCCTTCAGGCCGACCTCAACCGGGACGGCTTCCAGGACCTGGTCTACCGGGTGGCCTCCACCGGTGACGTCTACTGGTACCACTTCGCGCTGAACAGCGCCCAGACCAGCGGCTCCTGGGTCACCAAGAAGATCTTCACCAACTGGAAGACCCGCAAGGCCACCGTCATCCCCGGTGACCTCACCGGCGACTACCTGCCCGACGTGCTGTCCGAGGACTCCGCCGGTGTCCTGTGGCTGTACCCGGGCAAGGGCAACGGCACCTTCGGCTCCCGCGTCCGGATCGGCGGCGGCTGGAGCCAGTACAACCAGCTGCGCGGCGTCGGCGACTTCAACGGCGACGGCAAGGCCGACCTGCTGGCCCGCAAGAGCAGCGGCGGCGACCTGTACCTGTACAAGGGCACCGGCAAGTCCGGCACCGGCCTCTTCTCGGCCCGGGTGAAGGTCCGTTCCGGCTGGACCGGCTTCAACACCCTCGCCGCGGTCGGCGACCTGACCGGCGACGGCAAGGCCGACCTGGTGGCCCGTACGACCGGGGGAACGCTGTACCTCTACCCGGGCACGGGCAAGGCGACCAGTGAGATCTTCGGCACAAGGAAGTCGCTCGGTACCGGTTTCCAGCAGTACGACATCTTCGGCTGAAATACCTGGTGAGCGGGGTTCGCCCCACTTGCCCGACTACACGGTGTGCCCATCGCGCTACGCGGTGGGCGCACTGCGTTGTGCAACTCTTTCCCGAGTTTCGCCGTCTGACCAGGCGGAGTGACGATGGTCCGGTACGTGCCGATGATCCTGGTACGCCGGGCCTGACCCTGAAAGCAGGGGGTAACCGAGCAGTCGTACGAGAACAGAGGAGCCCATGTCTGCCGAGAGCACGCCGGAGCCCGCCATACCCGAGGCCGGACCGAAGGTCCCGGGCCGCCGGGGCAAGGGCCGCCGCCGCAAGGCCCCCGGTACGGGCCGCAGGGCGCTCCGTGTCACGGCCTGGACGGCGGCCGGCATCCTCGTTCTGGGCGGCACCGGACTCGGTTACGTGTACTTCAAGCTCAACGGCAACCTCAAGACCGTCGACATCAACCAGGCGCTCGGCAGCGACCGGCCCACCAAGGTCGACAACGGCTCCGAGAACATCCTGGTCCTCGGCTCGGACACGCGCTCCGGTGCCAACAAGAAGCTCGGCGGCGGTGCGGACGACGGCAGCGCCCGATCCGACACGGCGATGATCGTCCACGTCTACGAGGGCCACAAGCGGGCCAGCGTGGTCTCCGTCCCCCGGGACACCCTGATCGACCGCCCGTCCTGCACGGACGCGCACGGTGTCACGCACGACGCGGCCACCGACGTGATGTTCAACTCCGCGTACTCCACGGGCGGCGCGAGCTGCGCGGTCAAGACCGTCGAGTCGGTCACCGGCATCCGCATGGACCACTACCTGGAGGTCGACTTCTCGGGCTTCCAGAAGCTCATCGACGAGTTGGGCGGGGTCACGGTCACCACGACCAAGAACATCGACGACCCGCAGAGTCACCTCGACCTCAAGGCCGGCAAGCACACGCTCGACGGTGAGCAGGCGCTCGGCCTGGTCCGCACCCGGCACGGCGTCGGCGACGGCTCCGACCTCGGCCGCATCCAGCTCCAGCAGGCGTTCGTCAAGGCCCTGATCAACCAGGTCGAGCAGGTGGGCGTCTTCACCAGCCCCAAGAAGCTGTACAACCTGGGCGACACCGCGACGAAGACGGTCACCACCGACTCCGACCTGGGCTCGGTGAACTCCCTGATCGACTTCGCGAACGGTCTGAAGTCCATCGGCTCCAAGAACATGCACATGGTCACGATGCCGGTCGAGTACGACCCGGCGAACCCGAACCGGGTGATAGTGGCCAAGGCCAAGGCCAAGCAGGTCTGGACGGCCCTGAAGAACGACAGGCCGATCCCGGCGAGCGCCACGAAGGGCACGGCGACGGGGCAGGCCAAGGGGGTCGTGACGGCGTCGTGAGGGTGCGGCGCCGTCGTGGCCGGTCGCGCCCACGCGGCGGAGCCGCACATCGACACAGCCCCGCGCCCCTGAAGGGGCGCTCAGGCTGACGCCCCTGAAAGGGGCGCGGGGAACTGCGCGAACAACCCACGACGGCCCGCACCCGCGCACGGCGAAACCGTGGCACCCCCCTCGGCGCGACCATCCCCCGCACCCTCGGGAATACCCTGCCGCTCCCCCCGGTTTTGGGGTATGCGCCCAGCCCTGGCAGACTGGTACGTCGGCCCCGGTTCACGCCCCGCAGCCCGCGGCAGCGACCCGGTGCCCTCCCGAAATCTAGGAGACACCTTGAAGCGCGAGATCCACCCCGAGTACGTCGAGACGCAGGTCAGCTGCACCTGTGGCGCGTCGTTCACCACCCGTAGCACCATCCAGTCCGGCACCATCCGGGCTGAGGTCTGCTCCGAGTGCCACCCGTTCTACACGGGTAAGCAGAAGATCCTCGACACCGGTGGCCGTGTGGCCCGCTTCGAGGCCCGCTTCGGCAAGGCTGCCGCCGGCTCCAAGAAGTAGCGAGCCCCATTTCGCCGGTCCACGGCCGTGTCCCTACGGGGGCACGCCCGGGACCGGCGTTTTTGGTCGCCCGCCTTCCCTTCCGTACGCAGTATCAGGAGCCCAAAAATGTTCGAGGCCGTCGAGGAACTCGTCGTCGAGCACGCCGACCTGGAGAAGAAGCTCGCCGACCCGTCGGTCCACGCCGACCAGGCCAACGCGCGCAAGCTGAACAAGCGCTACGCCGAACTCACCCCGATCGTCGGCACGTACCGCTCCTGGAAGCAGACCGGCGACGACATCGAGACCGCGCGTGAACTGGCCGCCGACGACCCCGACTTCGCCGCCGAGGTCAAGGAGCTGGACAAGCAGCGCGACGAGCTGACCGAGAAGCTGCGGCTGCTCCTGGTGCCACGGGACCCGTCCGACGACAAGGACGTGATCCTGGAGATCAAGGCGGGGGCCGGCGGCGACGAGTCGGCGCTGTTCGCCGGTGACCTGCTGCGGATGTACCTGCGGTACGCCGAGCGCGTCGGCTGGAAGACCGAGATCATCGACTCCACCGAGTCCGAGCTGGGCGGCTACAAGGACGTCCAGGTCGCGGTGAAGACCAAGGGCGGCAACGGCGCGACCGAGCCCGGGCAGGGCGTCTGGGCGCGGCTGAAGTACGAGGGCGGCGTGCACCGCGTGCAGCGCGTCCCGGCGACCGAGTCGCAGGGCCGTATCCACACGTCGGCGGCCGGGGTGCTGGTGACCCCCGAGGCCGAGGAGGTCGACGTCGAGATCAATCCGAACGACCTCCGGATCGACGTCTACCGGTCCTCGGGACCCGGCGGGCAGTCCGTCAACACCACCGACTCCGCGGTGCGCATCACGCACCTGCCCACCGGAGTCGTCGCCTCCTGCCAGAACGAGAAGAGCCAACTGCAGAACAAGGAGCAGGCCTTGCGTATCCTGCGCTCCAGGCTGCTCGCCGCGGCGCAGGAGGAGGCGGAGAAGGAAGCCGCCGACGCCCGCCGCAGCCAGGTCCGCACCGTCGACCGCTCCGAGAAGATCCGCACCTACAACTTCCCGGAGAATCGCATCTCGGACCACCGAGTCGGCTTCAAGGCGTACAACTTGGACCAGGTCCTGGACGGCGAACTCGACGCGGTGATCCAGGCCTGCGTCGACGCGGACTCGGCCGCGAAGCTCGCGGCCGCGTAAGGCATGCACGACTGAGTACGACACGGAGGACCAGCGTGAACCTGCTGCTCGCCGAGGTGGCCCAGGCCACCCAGCGGCTGGCCGACGCCGGCGTGCCCTCGCCGCGCAACGACGCGGAGGAGCTCGCCGCGTTCGTGCACGGCGTGAAGCGGGGCGCGCTGCACTCCGTCAAGGACTCCGACTTCGACGCCCGCTACTGGGAGGTCATCGCCCGGCGGGAGCAGCGCGAGCCGCTCCAGCACATCACCGGGCGGGCCTACTTCCGCTACCTCGAACTCCAGGTGGGGCCGGGCGTCTTCGTACCGCGCCCGGAGACCGAGTCCGTCGTCGGCTGGGCCATAGACGCCGTACGCGCCATGGACGTGGTCGAGCCGTGCATCGTCGATCTGTGCACCGGCTCCGGCGCCATCGCGCTCGCCCTCGCCCAGGAGGTCCCGCGCTCGCGCGTGCACGCCGTGGAGCTGTCCGAGGAGGCGCTCCAGTGGACCCGCAAGAACGTGGCGGGCTCCCGGGTCGACCTGCGCCAGGGAGACGCCCTGGACGCCTTCCACGACCTCGACGGCCATGTCGACCTGGTCATCTCCAACCCGCCGTACATCCCGCTCACCGAGTGGGAGTACGTCGCCCCCGAGGCGCGCGACTACGACCCGGAACTGGCCCTGTTCTCCGGCGAGGACGGCCTCGACCTCATCCGGGGCATCGAACGCACCGCGCACCGGCTGCTGCGTCCCGGCGGTGTCGTCGTCATCGAGCACGCCGACACCCAGGGCGGCCAGGTGCCGTGGATCTTCACCGAGGAGCGGGGCTGGGCCGACGCGGCCGACCACCCGGACCTCAACAACCGCCCCCGCTTCGCGACCGCCCGCAAGGCGCTGCCGTGAGCACCCCCCAGACTGATCCCCGGGAGTCCCGGGAGTCCCGGACGTACGTGTACTTCGTGTACGAGGAGGCCCGCTAGACATGGCACGGCGATACGACACCAACGACGCGACCGACCGCGCGACGGGTCTGCGCGAAGCCGCGTCCGCCGTCCGCCGGGGCGAACTGGTGGTGCTGCCCACGGACACGGTGTACGGCATCGGCGCCGACGCGTTCACCGCGGAGGCGGTCTCCGACCTGCTCGACGCCAAGGGCCGGGGCCGCAACATGCCCACCCCGGTGCTGATCGGGTCCCCGAACACGCTGCACGGGCTCGTCACCGACTTCTCCGAGCTGGCCTGGGAGCTGGTCGACGCGTTCTGGCCGGGCGCCCTCACCCTGGTCGCCAGGCACCAGCCGTCCCTCCAGTGGGACCTCGGCGACACCCGGGGCACGGTCGCCGTGCGCATGCCCCTGCACCCGGTCGCCATCGAGCTGCTCACCGAGGTCGGCCCGATGGCCGTCTCCTCCGCCAACCTCACCGGCCACCCGTCCCCGGAGACCTGTGACGCCGCGCAGGAGATGCTCGGCGACTCCGTCTCCGTCTACCTCGACGGCGGTCCGACCCCGGGCAACGTCCCCTCGTCGATCGTCGACGTCAGCCGTGAGGTGCCGCTGCTGCTGCGCGCGGGCGCGATCTCGGCAGAGGAGCTGCGCAAGGTCGTACCCGACCTCGAGGTGGCGAATTGACAGCCCCTGACGCGGGGCGTGGCATAGGCAACGGGGAGCGCGCATCGGAGATCACGACCACGTTCGTGGGGCTTCCGCGCGACAGCTTCCGCATCCTCCACGTCAGCACCGGCAACGTGTGCCGCTCGCCGATCACCGAGCGGCTGACCCGCCATCTCGTGACGGACCGGCTCGGCACCTTTCTGGGCGGCGGGCTGATCGTGGAGAGCGCGGGCACCTGGGGCCATGAGGGCGCGCCCATGGAGGCCAACGCGGAGGCCGTCCTGGCCGACTTCGGCGCGGACGCGACCGGGTTCGTGGGACGGGAGCTGCTCGACGAGCACGTCATCCGCGCCGACCTGGTGCTGACCGCCACCCGTGACCACCGCGCCCAGGTCATCTCCATGGGCCACTCGGCGGGCCTGCGCACCTTCACGCTGAAGGAGTTCACCCGCCTGGTCCGCGCGATCGACCCGGCGACGCTGCCCCCGCTGCACGAGGGCGTGGTCGTCCGCGCCCGCGCACTGGTCCGTGCGGCGGCCGCGCTGCGCGGATGGCTGCTGGCCCCCACGGCGGAGGCGGACGAGGTCTACGACCCGTACGGCGCCCCGCTGCCGTTCTTCCGTTCCATCGGCGACGAGATACACGAGGCCCTGGACCCCGTGGTCACGGCGCTGACGGGCGTCCCGGCGCGGATGTAGCCCAAGGCGCCGTACACACCGCGCACCCCACCCGCCCCGGGCCTACATTGGACGTACGTCACCGTCGACCGCCCGGAGCCCGTCATGCCGGTCAGCCCTACCCTCGTCGAGGCCGATCCGCTGCGCCGGCAGGATCCGGAGCTGGCGGAGATCCTGCTGGGGGAGCTGGCCCGGCAGTCGACGTCGTTGCAGCTGATCGCCGCCGAGAACTTCTGCTCCCCGGCCGTGCTGGCCGCCCTCGGCTCGCCGCTCGCCAACAAGTACGCCGAGGGGTACCCGGGCGCCCGGCACCACGGCGGCTGCGAGATCGTGGACGTCGCCGAGCGACTCGCCGTCGACCGCGCCAAGGCCCTGTTCGACGCCGCGCACGCCAATGTGCAGTCCCATTCCGGGTCGTCCGCCGTGCTGGCCGCCTACGCCGCCCTGCTGCGCCCCGGCGACACCGTGCTCGCCCTCGGGCTGCCCTACGGCGGTCATCTCACGCACGGCTCGCCGGCCAACTTCTCCGGCCGCTGGTTCGACTTCGTCGGGTACGGGGTCGACGCGGAGAGCGGGCTCATCGACCACGACCAGGTGCGGGCGCTGGCCCGCAGCCACCGGCCCAAGGCGATCGTGTGCGGGTCCATCGCCTATCCCCGGCACATCGACTACGCCTTCTTCCGCGAGGTCGCCGACGAGGTGGGCGCGTACCTGATCGCCGACGCCGCCCATCCCATCGGGCTGGTGGCCGGGGGAGCGGCGCCGAACCCGCTGCCGTACGCCGACGTGGTGTGCGCGACCACGCACAAGGTGCTGCGCGGGCCGCGCGGCGGGATGCTCCTGTGCGGTTCGCCCGAGCTGGCCGAGCGCCTCGACCGGGCTGTGTTCCCTTTCACACAGGGCGGCGCGCAGATGCACACCATCGCCGCGAAGGCGGTCGCGTTCGGGGAGGCGGCAACACCGGCGTTCACCGTGTACGCCCATCAGGTGGTCGCCAATGCGAGGGTTCTCGCGGCCGGCCTTGCCGACCAGGGGCTGGTGGTCACGACGGGCGGCACGGACACCCACCTCATCACCGTCGACCCGGCACCCCTCGGCGTCGACGGGCGTACCGCCCGGGGCCGGCTCGTCGCCGCCGGGATCGTCCTGGACAGCTGCGCCCTGCCGCACGGGGAGGCGCGCGGCCTGCGGCTGGGCACCGCCGCCGTGACCACACAGGGCATGGAGGCGGGGGAGATGACCAGGATCGCGGCTCTGCTGGCGGAGGTGCTGCGCGGTGCGACGGATGTGGGGAGGGTGCGTGACGAGGTGCGCGAGCTCACCGGTAGATTTCCGCCGTATCCCGGTGGAGGCGGGGTAGGCGCAGCGTCGTAGAGCCGTTGTACGCCCGCCTCACAGCCACGCGTGCAACCATCGTCGCTACCCGGAAGTCCCCATGCATATGCGACCGTCGCTAGGGTGTGGGGCTGTGATGGCCAGCGAGACCTGTGGGGAAGCCTGTGCGTGAATACCTGCTGACGCTCTGCATCACGGCCGCGGTGACGTATCTGCTGACAGGGCCGGTGCGGAAGTTCGCGATCGTGGCCGGGGCCATGCCGGAGATCCGGGCCCGTGACGTGCACCGGGAGCCCACTCCGCGGCTCGGCGGGATCGCGATGTTCTTCGGGCTGTGCGCGGGCCTGCTGGTCGCCGACCACCTGACCAACCTCAACGAGGTCTTCGCGAAGTCGAACGAGCCGCGGGCGCTGCTCTCCGGCGCCGCGCTGATCTGGCTGATCGGTGTGCTCGACGACAAGTTCGAGATCGACGCCCTGATCAAGCTGGGCGGTCAGATGATCGCCGCGGGCGTCATGGTCATGCAGGGTCTGACGATCCTGTGGCTGCCCATCCCGGGTGTCGGCACGGTGGCCCTGACCCCGTGGCAGGGCACCCTGCTGACGGTGGCCCTGGTGGTCATCACGATCAACGCGGTCAACTTCGTCGACGGCCTGGACGGCCTGGCCTCCGGCATGGTGTGCATCGCGGCCGCGGCGTTCTTCATGTACGCGTACCGGATCTGGTACTCGTACGGCATCGAGGCCGCCGCCCCGGCCACGCTGTTCTCGGCGATCCTGATGGGCATGTGCCTGGGCTTCCTGCCGCACAACCTGCATCCGGCGCGGATCTTCATGGGCGACTCCGGCTCGATGCTGATCGGCCTGGTGCTGGCCGCCGGTGCGATCTCGATCACGGGCCAGCTCGACCCGGACGTGATGAACCTGTTCGCCGGCTCCGAGCGCAACGCGGTGCACCAGATGGTTCCGGTCTACATCCCGCTGCTGCTGCCGCTGACCATCATCGCGGTGCCGGCCGCCGACCTGGTGCTGGCGATCGTGCGGCGCACCTGGCGCGGTCAGTCGCCGTTCGCCGCCGACCGCGGGCACCTGCACCACCGGCTCCTGGAGATCGGCCACTCGCACAGCAGGGCCGTGCTGATCATGTACTTCTGGTCGGCGCTGATCGGCTTCGGGGCGCTGGCGTACTCGGTGAACTCCGCGTCGATGTGGATCGTGCTCGGCGTGGTCTTCCTCAGCGCGATCGGCCTGGGGCTGCTTCTGCTGCCGCGGTTCACCCCGCGGGTGCCGGTGTGGGGCCAGCGGTTCGTGCCGCCGCGCTACCGGCGCCGCGGGCCGGCCCCGGAGGTCGCCGAGCCGACGGACTCAGCTGCTGCCCAGGCCGCCGCCCCCGATGTGCTGGAGAAGGCCGAGGAGCCGTGTGACGGGCACCGTCCCGCGGTGACCGCCGGGGTGGCCCGGGTCAACGGCTCGACGGCCATCGGTCCCCGTTCGCGCATCCTGGACCGGCGCACCTCCGAAACCTCGCGCTGACCCTCGCAAGGTAAGAATCTGACTAGAGCATTGCCAAGTCGTGGGGGAGCAAAAGCCCCTAATACCAGACACAACGGCTCGGTTTTCGCTCAGGCGGGCATGTTCACTCTCATGTGTGACAGCGAGCACACCTACCAGGTAAAGACCTCATCAAATAGTTTGTGATACGGTTCACGAGAACCCCGGACAGAGCCGAAGGACCCAAGTGCGATGGTCCATTGGCGTGAGGTCTTCGACCCTCCGACCGGGACTACGCTCGTCCATGACGACACCTGCCCCCCTGTGAAAGCGGAGTTGCCGCCATGCCGTCCAATGACGCCCGGATCCTGGCCCAGGCCGCCGTACCCACGGCCGCCGTCGGCGTGCTCGCTGCCGTCGTCAGCGCAGTGGTCGCGGGCGGCAAGGGGGCGATCGGGGCGGTGGTCGCGACGGTGATCGTGATCCTCTTCATGGGGGTCGGTCTCTACGTCCTGCAGCGCACGGCCAAATCCATGCCGCAGCTCTTCCAGATGATGGGCCTGATGCTCTACGCGGCCCAGCTTCTGCTGCTGTTCATCTTCATGGCCGTTTTCAAGAACACGACGTTGTTCAACCCCCGGGCCTTCGCCATCACGCTCGTGGTCGCCACGCTCACGTGGATCGCGGCACAGACCCGCGCCCACATGAAGGCCAAGATCCTCTACGTCGAACCCGAGAAGTCCGAGAAGTCCGAGAAGTCCGGACGATCGTCGTGAGAGGTAGGCCCGGGATAAAGGCGCACGAGAGATGCTGCTATCGTCCGGTGCCAACTGCGGCATCGCGGGCGCGGGCATCTGAGCTGACGCCTGCTCAATCGCGAGGCGAGATGCCCCCCAGCCGCCCCCACATCCGTAACACCAGTCCCGTGCCGAACCGCGGCCATGCGCCGCGCCGACACAACGAGGTTGCCGTACCTATGCGCCACGCTGAAGGAGCCCGCGGTGAGTGCTGACCCGACGCAGACGCTCGCTTTCGACACGAGCTGTCACCTGTTCGGAAACGACGGGTGCGGTTTCGACACGGTCGCTCCGGGCCTGCACTCGTTCCTGTTCAAGCCGCTCTTCGGCGGCGCGGACAGCAACGTGTACTTCAACAAGACGATGCTGCTGGCGCTGCTCGGGTCGATCATCGTCATCGGCTTCTTCTGGGCCGCCTTCGCCAAGCCGAAGGTCATCCCGGGCAAGCTCCAGATGGTGGCCGAGGCCGGATACGACTTCGTCCGCCGCGGTGTCGTCTACGAGACCATCGGCAAGAAGGAAGGCGAGAAGTACGTCCCGCTCGTCGTCTCGCTCTTCTTCTTCATCTGGATGATGAACCTCTGGTCGATCATCCCGATCGCCCAGTTCCCGGTGACCGCGATCATCTCGTACCCCGCCGCCCTGGCCGCGATCGTCTACATCCTGTGGGTCTCGCTGACCTTCAAGCGGCACGGCTTCGTCGGCGCCTTCAAGAACTTCACCGGCTACGACAAGTCGCTCGGCGCGGTCCTTCCGCTCTCGATGACGATCGAACTCTTCTCGAACCTGCTCGTGCGGCCCTTCACCCACGCCGTCCGGCTCTTCGCGAACATGTTCGCCGGCCACACCCTGCTGCTGCTCTTCACGGTTGCCAGCTGGTACATGCTCAACGGCGTCGGCATCGCCTACTCCGGTGTCTCGTTCGTGATGGTCCTCGTGATGACCGCCTTCGAGCTCTTCATCCAGGCTGTCCAGGCATACGTCTTCGTACTGCTGACCTGCAGCTTCATCCAGGGCGCGCTCGCCGAGTCCCACTGAGCGCCAACCCGACCACCCACTCCAGGCATCCGGTGGCCAACCCCCACCGGTCATTGAAAGAGAAGGAAGAACCGGCATGTCCGTTCTGCACGAGACCCTGGCCGCTGTCCAGATCAAGGGCAACCTCGGCTCCATCGGTTACGGCCTCGCCGCGATCGGCCCGGGCGTCGGCGTCGGCATCATCTTCGGTAACGGCACCCAGGCCCTCGCCCGCCAGCCCGAGGCGGCCGGCCTGATCCGCGCCAACCAGATCCTCGGCTTCGCCTTCTGTGAGGCGCTCGCCCTGATCGGTCTGGTCATGCCGTTCGTCTACCCGGCCTCCTGACCCGACCGCAGCGCACGTTTAGACGAAAGGCACTGATATGAGCCCCCTGGTTCAGCTGGCGGCGGAGGAGGCCGAGAACCCCCTCATCCCGCCGATCCCAGAGCTCGTCATCGGCCTCATCGCCTTCGTCATCGTCTTCGGCTTCCTCGCCAAGAAGCTCCTTCCGAACATCAACAAGGTTCTGGAGCAGCGCCGCGAGGCGATCGAGGGCGGTATCGAGAAGGCCGAGGCCGCGCAGACCGAGGCCCAGAGCGTCCTTGAGCAGTACAAGGCGCAGCTGGCCGAGGCCCGGCACGAGGCCGCGCGCCTGCGCCAGGAGGCTCAGGAGCAGGGCGCCACCCTCATCACCGAGATGCGCGCCGAGGGCCAGCGGCAGCGTGAGGAGATCGTCGCCGCCGGTCACGCCCAGATCGAGGCCGACCGCAAGTCCGCCGCGCAGTCGCTGCGCCAGGACGTGGGTCAGCTGGCCACCGACCTGGCCGGCAAGCTGGTCGGCGAGTCCCTCGAGGACCACGCCCGGCAGAGCCGTGTGATCGACCGCTTCCTCGACGAGCTTGAGGAGAAGGCCGAGGCGGCCCGATGAACGGAGCGAGCCGCGACGCACTGGCAGCCGCACGGACGCGTCTCGACGCGCTGACGGACTCGACGTCCGTGGACGCGACGCGGCTCGCGGACGAGCTGGCGGCCGTCACCACGCTGCTCGACCGCGAGGGCGGCCTGCGTCGGGTCCTCACCGACCCGGCGCAGTCCGGCGAGGCCAAGGCCGAGCTGGTCCGGCGCCTGATCGGCGGCCAGGTCGGCGAGTCCACCGCCGACGTGGTCTCCGGCCTGGTCCGGTCCCGTTGGTCGCAGCCCCGCGACCTGGTGGACGCGCTGGAGGAGCTGGCGAACACCGCCGACCTCACGGCCGCGGAGAAGGCCGGCACGCTGGACGACGTCGAGGACGAGCTGTTCCGCTTCGGCCGGATCGTCTCCTCCAGCACCGAGCTGCGCGCCGCGCTCACCGACCGCAAGGCCACCGTCACCGCGAAGACCGAGCTGTTGCACCGGCTGCTCGGCGGACGCGCCAAGCCGGTCACCGAGCGTCTGGTCACGCGCCTTGTGACCGTGCCGCGGGGACGTAGCCTGGAAGCGGGCCTGGAGGCCCTCTCCAAGCTCGCCGCGGAGCGCCGCAGCCGCGTCGTCGCCGTCGTCACCTCGGCGGTGCCGCTGAGCGAGCCGCAGAAGCGACGCCTGGGCGCCGCCCTCGCGAAGCTCTACGGCCGCACGATGCACCTCAACCTCGACGTCGACCCCGAGGTCGTCGGCGGGATCCGGGTGCAGGTCGGTGACGAGGTCATCAACGGTTCGATCGCGGACCGGCTGGAGGACGCGGCCCGCCGCATGGCGAGCTAGCACCTCGGTAGTCGAGAACAAGCAGTACGTACTTACGACGGCCCGGGTTGGGCCGTACATGAAGAATCCTGGGGGTCGCCCCCAGACCCCCCAAGTGAAACTTCGGGCCCAACAAGGAGAGCAGGGAACCCAGATGGCGGAGCTCACGATCCGGCCGGAGGAGATCCGGGACGCGCTGGAGAACTTCGTCCAGTCGTACAAGCCGGACGCGGCCTCGCGCGAGGAGGTCGGTACGGTCACCCTTGCCGGCGACGGCATCGCGAAGGTCGAGGGCCTGCCCTCGGCCATGGCCAACGAACTGCTGAAGTTCGAGGACGGCACCCTCGGCCTCGCGCTCAACCTGGAAGAGCGCGAGATCGGCGCCATCGTCCTCGGTGAGTTCAGCGGCATCGAGGAGGGTCAGCCGGTGCAGCGCACCGGTGAGGTCCTCTCCGTCGCGGTGGGCGAGGGCTACCTCGGCCGCGTCGTCGACCCGCTCGGCAACCCGATCGACGGCCTCGGCGAGATCGAGACGTCCGGCCGCCGCGCCCTGGAGCTGCAGGCTCCCGGCGTCATGGCCCGTAAGTCGGTGCACGAGCCGATGGAGACCGGCTACAAGGCCGTCGACGCGATGACCCCGGTCGGCCGCGGCCAGCGCCAGCTGATCATCGGTGACCGTCAGACCGGCAAGACCGCCCTGGCCGTCGACACGATCATCAACCAGCGCGACAACTGGCGCTCGGGCGACCCGAAGAAGCAGGTCCGCTGCGTCTACGTCGCCATCGGCCAGAAGGGCTCGACCATCGCCTCCGTGCGTGGCGCCCTCGAAGAGGCCGGCGCGCTGGAGTACACGACCATCGTCGCCGCCCCGGCGTCCGACCCGGCCGGCTTCAAGTACCTGGCGCCGTACACCGGTTCGGCCATCGGCCAGCACTGGATGTACGACGGCAAGCACGTCCTCATCATCTTCGACGACCTCTCGAAGCAGGCCGACGCCTACCGCGCCGTGTCGCTGCTGCTGCGCCGCCCGCCGGGCCGTGAGGCCTACCCGGGTGACGTCTTCTACCTGCACTCCCGTCTGCTGGAGCGCTGCGCCAAGCTGTCCGACGAGATGGGCGCCGGTTCGATGACCGGTCTGCCGATCGTCGAGACCAAGGCCAACGACGTCTCGGCGTTCATCCCGACCAACGTCATCTCCATCACCGACGGCCAGTGCTTCCTGGAGTCGGACCTGTTCAACGCCGGTCAGCGCCCCGCGCTGAACGTCGGTATCTCCGTCTCCCGAGTCGGTGGTTCCGCGCAGCACAAGGCGATGAAGCAGGTCTCCGGCCGCCTCCGTCTGGACCTCGCCCAGTACCGTGAGCTGGAGGCGTTCGCCGCCTTCGGTTCCGACCTGGACGCCGCGTCGAAGTCGCAGCTGGAGCGTGGTTCCCGACTGGTCGAGCTGCTGAAGCAGGCTCAGTACCAGCCGATGCCGACCGAGGACCAGGTCGTCTCCGTGTGGGCCGGCACCACCGGCAAGATGGACGACGTCCCGGTCTCCGACATCCGCCGCTTCGAGAAGGAGCTCCTTGAGTACCTGCACCGCAAGGAGCAGGGCCTCATGACCTCCATCAAGGAGGGCGGCAAGATGTCGGACGACACCCTCACCGCTGTTGCCGACGCGATCGCCGAGTTCAAGAAGCAGTTCGAGACCTCGGACGGCAAGCTTCTCGGCGAGGACGCCCCGGCCGCGGCCAAGTGACGTAAGGAAGGGACCTGACTCATGGGAGCCCAGCTCCGGGTCTACAAGCGTCGCATCCGATCCGTCACCGCGACCAAGAAGATCACCAAGGCGATGGAGATGATCGCCGCCTCGCGAGTGGTCAAGGCGCAGCGCAAGGTGCGGGCCTCCGCGCCGTACGCGACCGAGCTCACCCGCGCGGTCACGGCGGTCGGTACGGGTTCGAACACCAAGCACCCGCTCACCACGGAGGCGGAGAACCCGACCCGCGCCGCGGTCCTGCTCCTGACGAGCGACCGCGGTCTGGCCGGTGCCTTCAACTCCAACGCCATCAAGGCCGCCGAGCAGCTGACGGAGCGTCTTGAGGCGGAGGGCAAGGAGGTCGACACCTACATCGTCGGCCGCCGCGGTCTGGCCCACTACACGTTCCGCGAGCGCAAGGTCGTGGAGTCGTGGTCGGGCTTCACCGACGAGCCCTCGTACGCGGACGCCAAGAAGGTCGCGGCGCCTCTGATCGAGGCCATCGAGACGGAGACGGCGGACGGCGGTGTGGACGAACTCCACCTCGTCTACACCGAGTTCGTGTCGATGATGACGCAGACGGCGCTTGACGCCCGACTGCTGCCGCTGCGCCTCGAAGAGGTCGCGGAGGAGAGGCCCTCGGGCGAGATCCTTCCGCTGTACGACTTCGAGCCCTCGGCGGAGGACGTCCTCGACGCCCTTCTGCCGCGCTATGTGGAGAGCCGTATCTACAACGCGCTCCTCCAGTCGGCCGCTTCGAAGCACGCCGCCACGCGGCGCGCGATGAAGTCGGCGACCGACAACGCGGGCGAGCTGATCAACACGCTCTCCCGGCTTGCCAACGCGGCCCGCCAGGCCGAAATCACCCAGGAAATCAGCGAGATCGTCGGTGGCGCCAGCGCCCTGGCCGACGCGACCGCGGGGAGTGACCGCTAATGACCACCACTGTTGAGACCGCGACGGCCACGGGCCGCGTCGCCCGGGTCATCGGCCCGGTCGTCGACGTGGAGTTCCCCGTCGACGCGATGCCGGAGATCTACAACGCCCTGCACGTCGAGGTGGCCGACCCGGCCAACGCCGGCGAGAAGAAGATCCTGACCCTGGAGGTCGCCCAGCACCTGGGTGACGGCCTGGTCCGGACGATCTCGATGCAGCCCACCGACGGTCTGGTCCGCCAGGCCCCGGTCACCGACACCGGCGACGGCATCACCGTCCCGGTCGGCGACTTCACCAAGGGCAAGGTGTTCAACACCCTCGGTGAGGTGCTGAACGTCGACGAGCAGTACGAGGGCGAGCGCTGGTCCATCCACCGCAAGGCCCCCAACTTCGACGAGCTCGAGTCGAAGACCGAGATGTTCGAGACCGGCGTCAAGGTCATCGACCTGCTGACCCCGTACGTCAAGGGCGGCAAGATCGGTCTGTTCGGCGGTGCCGGCGTCGGCAAGACGGTGCTCATCCAGGAGATGATCTACCGCGTCGCCAACAACCACGACGGTGTCTCCGTGTTCGCCGGTGTCGGCGAGCGCACGCGTGAGGGCAACGACCTCATCGAGGAGATGGCGGACTCGGGCGTCATCGACAAGACCGCCCTGGTCTTCGGCCAGATGGACGAGCCCCCGGGCACCCGTCTGCGCGTGGCCCTCGCGGGTCTGACCATGGCGGAGTACTTCCGCGATGTGCAGAAGCAGGACGTGCTGTTCTTCATCGACAACATCTTCCGCTTCACGCAGGCCGGTTCCGAGGTCTCGACCCTGCTCGGCCGCATGCCCTCCGCGGTGGGCTACCAGCCGAACCTGGCCGACGAGATGGGTCTCCTCCAGGAGCGCATCACCTCGACCCGCGGTCACTCGATCACCTCGATGCAGGCGATCTACGTCCCCGCGGACGACCTGACCGACCCGGCCCCGGCCACCACCTTCGCCCACCTCGACGCGACGACGGTGCTCTCCCGTCCGATCTCCGAGAAGGGCATCTACCCGGCCGTGGACCCGCTGGACTCCACGTCCCGGATCCTGGACCCGCGCTACATCGCGGCGGACCACTACAACACCGCCATGCGCGTGAAGACGGTCCTCCAGAAGTACAAGGACCTCCAGGACATCATCGCGATCCTCGGTATCGACGAGCTCGGCGAGGAGGACAAGCTCGTCGTCCACCGGGCCCGTCGCGTGGAGCGCTTCCTGTCCCAGAACACCCACGTCGCCAAGCAGTTCACCGGCGTCGACGGGTCGGACGTGCCGCTGGAGGAGTCGATCACCGCGTTCAACGCGATCATCGACGGCGAGTACGACCACTTCCCGGAGCAGGCGTTCTTCCTGTGCGGTGGCATCGAGGACCTCAAGGCCAACGCCAAGGAGCTGGGCGTCTCCTGAACTCGCCTGAGTTCGTGTGAGGGGGCGGGCGCGTCCCGCCCCCTCACTCACGCCCATTAGACTTGTATCCAACACCCGGTGATCGCACCGGGTGGTGACCCGAGGAGCCACCTTTGGCTGCTGAGCTGCATGTCGAGCTGGTCGCCGCCGACCGCCAGGTCTGGTCCGGCGAGGCCACCCTGGTCGTCGCGCGCACCACGTCCGGCGACATCGGCGTCATGCCCGGTCACCAGCCGCTGCTCGGTGTGCTGGAGTCGGGCCCGGTGACCATCCGTACGAGTGAAGGTGGGACGGTCGTCGCCGCGGTGCACGGCGGTTTCATCTCGTTCGCGGACAACAAGCTGTCGCTGCTGGCCGAGATCGCCGAGCTCTCGGACGAGATCGACGTCCAGCGCGCGGAGCGGGAGCTGGAGCGCGCGAAGGCGGAGGGCGACGCCACCGCCGAGCGACGCGCCGACGTCCGTCTGCGGGCGGCGACGTCGCGCTGACACACTGCGCGTATGCGTTGACGTAACTCAGCCGCGGCTGGGGCCGGAGCCATCCGGTCCCAGCCGCGGCTGAGGTAGATCTGGGTCTTTTTACGTTCCATTACCTAGGAGACGAGGAGGTCGGTGCCGATGGTCCTCGCTCTGACTGTGTGCGGAATCGTGGTCGCGCTCGTGGTGGTGGGACTCTTCCTGTTCGGACTGCGGCGCAGACTGATCCAGCGCTCCGGCGGCACCTTCGACTGTTCGCTGCGCTGGGACGTCCCCGAGAAGACGGACACCAGCGGCAAGGGCTGGAGCTACGGTGTCGCCCGCTACAACGGCGACAGCGTCGAGTGGTACCGGGTCTTCTCCTACGCCTACCGGCCCCGCCGGGTCCTGGAACGCGACCGGATCGAGGTGGCCGGCCGCCGCCTCCCGGAGGGCGAGGAGGAACTGGCCCTGCTCTCCGACGCCGTGATCCTCACCTGTGTCCATCGGGGTACCCGCCTCGAACTCGCCATGAGCGACGACGCGCTGACCGGATTCCTCGCGTGGCTGGAAGCGGCCCCGCCCGGACAGCGGGTGAATGTGGCGTAGCCGCATTCACCCGCTGGGTGGGGCCCCCTGATGAAGTCCGGGGGGCCGTCCATGGTGCTCAGGCGCCCTGCTACAGATTCGAGTTGATGGCGCTCACCAGCTCGCCGTCGCTGGTGTCACCACTGAACTCCCAGAAGAACGCGCCGCCGAGACCCTGGGTCTTGGCCCAGCTCATCTTCCCGGCGATCGTCGAGGGAGTGTCGTACGACCACCAGTTGCTGCCGCAGTGCGCGTACGCCGTGCCCGCGACGGTGCCGGTGACCGGGCAGGAGGTCTTGAGCACCTTGTAGTCCTCGATGCCCTGCTCGTAGGTGCCGGGCGCCGGACCGGTGGCCGTACCACCGGGTGCGTCCTGCGTCACGCCCGTCCAGCCGCGGCCGTAGAAGCCGATGCCGATCAGCAGCTTGCTCGCGGGCACGCCCTTCGACTTGAACTTGGCGATCGCGTCGGCCGTGGTGAAGCCGGGCGTCGGGATGCCGGTGTACGTGGTGAGCGGCGAGTGCGGTGCGGTCGGGCCGTCCGCGTCGAAGGCGCCGAAGAAGTCGTACGACATCACGTTGTACCAGTCGACGTACTGGGCGGCGCCCGCGTAGTCCGCGGCGTCGATCTTGCCGCCGGAGGTGCCGTCCGCGGTGGTGGCCGCGGTGACCAGGTTGTTCGAGCCGAACTTGGCGCGCAGCGCGGCCATCAGGTTCTTGTAGGCGGCGGCCCCGCTGGTGTCACAGCTCAGCCCGCAGGCGTTCGGGTACTCCCAGTCGATGTCGATGCCGTCGAAGACATCGGCCCAGCGCGGGTCCTCGACCAGGTTGTAGCAGGAGTCGGCGAACGCGGTCGGGTTGGCCGCGGCCTGGGCGAAGCCGCCGGACCAGGTCCAGCCGCCGAAGGACCACAGGATCTTGATGTTCGGGTACTTGGCCTTCAGCTCGCGCAACTGGTTGAAGTTGCCGGCCAGTGGCTGGTCCCAGGTGTCGGCGACGCCGCTGACCGACTGGTCGGCGGTGTACGTCTTCTGGTAGTCGGCGTAGGCGTCACCGATCGCACACTGGCCGTTGGTCACGTTGCCGAAGGCGTAGTTGATGTGCGTGATCTTCGCCGCGGAGCCGGACGTCACCAGGTTCTTGACCTGGTAGTTGCGGCCGTAGATGCCCCACTCGGTGAAGTAGCCGAGCTTGACCTTGGAGCCGGTGGTCGGGGGAGTGGTCGTCCCGCCGGTGGTGTGTACGGAGACCGCGCCGCTGACCGGACCGGTCTGGTTCGCGGTGTCGCGGGCCTGGACGGTGTAGGAGTAGTCGGTGCCGGCGGTGAGGCCCGTGTCGGTGTACGACGTGGTGGTCACCGTGGAGACGACCTTGCCGTCGCGCAGCACGTCGTAGTTCTTGACGCCCTTGTCGTCGGTGGCGGCGGACCAGCTCAGCTTCACCGAGGTGTCGGTGGTGCCGGACGCGGTCGGGGTGCCGGGCGCGGAGGGCGCCGCGTCACCGGGGACGGTGGTGCCGCCGTCGCAACTGGCGCCGTTGAGCAGACAGTTGCTCGGGGAGCCGGAGCCCGCGCCGTTGAAGCCGAAGGAGACCGAGGCGCCGGGGGCGATGGAGCCGTTGTAGGACTTGTTCTTGGCGGTCCAGTGAGTGCCGGAGGAGGTGACGTCCGCGTCCCAGGCAGAGGTGACCGAGGTCCCGGAGGGGTAGTCCCACTCGACGGTCCAGGAACTGATCGACGTGGTACCGGTGTTCTTGACGGTCCACTGGCCGCCGAAGCCGGTGCCCCAGTCCGAGGTCTTGGTGTAGGTGGCGGTGGCGGTCGTCGCGGCCTGGGCGGGGCCTGCGAGGCCGACCAGGCCGGCCAGCGGGAGCAACAGGGTCGCGAACCCTGCCGCGGCTCTGTGTCTGAAGCGCATCCTGCGCCTCCTATGGGGAGTTGGGGGGCACGACTGAGCCTTCGCGCCCACAGTGCCGCGAGAATAGAAAGGTCTGGACCACCGGTCAATAGGTCTGGACCACTCTGTTGAAAGGGGACTGGATCCCCAACTCCTGCGCCAGCACCGCGGCTTGCACCCGGCTGCGCAGCTCCAGCTTGGCCAGCAACCGGCTGACGTGTGTCTTCACCGTGGCCTCGGCCATGTCGAGGCGGACCCCGATGCCGGCGTTGGACAGCCCCTCACTGAGACACCCCAGCACCTCCCGCTCCCGCCGGGTCAGCGCGTCCAGCACCGTCGGATCGGCCCTCGGCCCGCGCACCGGCCCGGCCGCGAACTCCGCGATCAGCCGCCGGGTGACGGCGGGCGCGATCAGCCCCTCGCCGCCCGCGACCGTGCGCACCGCGGCGATCAGGTCCCGCGCCTCCGTGTTCTTCAGCAGGAACCCGGCCGCACCCGCCCGCAACGCCCCGAAGACGTCCTCGTCGAGGTCGAAGGTGGTCAGCACGAGGACGTCCGCGAGCTCCTCCGCGACGACCTGCCGGGTCGCCGACACCCCGTCCAGGCGCGGCATCTGCACATCCATCAGCACCAGATCGGGCCTCAGCTCCCTGGCCAGCGCCACCGCCTGCTCCCCGTCCGCCGCCTCCCCGACCACTTCCACATCGGGCGCCCTGCGCAGGATGAGGACGAGCCCGGCCCGTACGGCCGACTGGTCCTCGGCGACCAGCACACGGATCATTCGCTCGCTCCTTCACTCGGAGGAAGGGCATGGGGGACCCCCCATGGCCAGCAGCGCGGTCTGTTCGGCGCGCAGCCCGGCGGCCGCGGCGGCGTCCCGGTGGTCGCGGACGATCCAGCCGGTGGCCGCCGGGCCGAAAGCCACGATCCCGGTGACCACCCCGATCAGCAGCGCCTGGGGCACCCGCCACACCGCGAACGGCACCAGCGTCCCGGCCACCGTGAGCAGCCCGGTGGTCCAGGGGATACGGCGGGCCGAGGCGGGCGGGCCGTACAGGACGGCCGCGTACACCAGGTCGGTGAACATCAGGACAGTGGCCAGAGTGCCCTGGGTGACCTGGTCCGCGCAGACGGCGGCGTGCCGGGCAGCAGGGCGGCGCGCGGCGCGGTGCGGCGGGCCAGCTCGCAGCAGGCCGTCACGCACAGGGGGACCAGCACCGGCCAGGGGCCGTCGAAAAGGGTGAGCGGGTAGTCCCGCGAGCGGGTGGCCAGCCCGAGCCCCGCCGGCAGCACTCCGCCGAGCAGGCCGCCGACGGCGACGTACACGTCGAAGCGGTGCGGTCGGGGGAGTCGCGGGCCATGGCTCCATCCAACACGGCCCGCACGGCGTGCGCCTGCACCGTGAGAAGGGTCCCGGACTGCATCCTTCGATGTAGTGCGGGTTCGTCACCACCGACGAGGCGCCGGCCGCCCGGCGCCGGGAGCCTGGAGGAGGAATGACCGAGACCCCGGTGGATCCCCGGTGAGG
Source organism: Streptomyces sp. NPDC048417 (assembly GCF_040651615.1). Lineage (NCBI taxonomy): Bacteria > Bacillati > Actinomycetota > Actinomycetes > Kitasatosporales > Streptomycetaceae > Streptomyces > Streptomyces sp. NPDC048417. Next base: position 111,421 of record NZ_JBEZKI010000030.1, read on the forward strand.
AGCCAAACCGTGATCGTTGCCCTGATCATCGTCTGCGAAGTGGCCTTCTGGGTGCTGCTCGCGGCCGGGCTGGCCGTCCGGTACCTGCTGAAACGGCGCCGGGCCGGTGTCGTCCTGCTGCTCGCCGAGTCCGTCCTCGAACTCGTGCTGTTCGTGGTCACCGCGGTCGACCTGCGCAACGGCGCCGAACCCGGCTGGGAACACGGCCTGGCCGCGCTCTACATCGGCTTCACCGTCGCCTACGGCCCCTGCACGATCCGCCGGCTGGACGGCCACGCGGCACACCGCCTGGCAGCCGGTGCCCCGGGCTCGCCGAAGCCGTCCCGCCACGGCCTGGCGCGCGCCCGCCACGAGGGCCGCCTGTGGCTGCGTACGGTGCTGATGGCGGCGGTCGCCTGCGCGCTGCTCCAGGCCGCGATCCGGTACGTCGGCGACGGCGACACCTCGTCCCTGCGGGCCTTCCAGTGGGTGGCGCTCAGGGCCGTCGGCCTCCATGGCGTGTTCGCGCTGACGTACCTGGTCTGGCCGAAGAAGCGGCCGGACGGGACGGCGGACTCGGCGAAGCCGGAGTCAGCGCTCCCCGCCGGGGACCCACAGGACGTCGCCGACGTCCTTGTTGGCTGTCCGGGCAAGGATGAACAGTAGGTCCGACAGCCGGTTGAGATAGGTCGCGGTCAGCGGGTTCATGCCGCCGTCCTTTCCTTCGGCGCCATGCGCCTCCAGCGCGGCCCAGGTCGACCGCTCGGCCCGCCGCACGACCGTGCAGGCCTGGTGGAGCAGGGCCGCGCCAGGGGTACCGCCGGGCAGGATGAACGAACGGAGCTTCTCCAGCCGCTCGTTGAAGCGGTCGCAGTCCGCCTCCAGCTTGTCGATGTAGAACTGCTCGACCCGCAGGGGCGGGAACTCGGGGTTCTCCGCCAAGGGCGTGCACAGATCCGCGCCGACGTCGAAGAGGTCGTTCTGCACCCGGGTGAGCACCTTGACGACCTCCTCGTCCAGCCCGCCCAGCGCGATCGCCGTCCCGATCACCGCATTCGCCTCGTTGGCGTCCGCGTACGCCGAGATCCGGACATCGGTCTTGGCGACCCGGCTCATGTCCCCGAGGGCGGTGCTGCCCTGGTCGCCGGTCCTGGTGTAGATGCGCGTCAGATTGACCATACGGCCAGCGTAGTTACGCTCCGGCCGTCCGGAACGCGCGTGTGCCCACCGTCACGGCGAGTGTCGCGAAGGCGACGGCCACCAGCACGCCGTACAGCATGTGGGCGGACGTGTACGTTCCGGCGTACGCGTCGCGCATCGCGTCCACCAGGTAGCGGAACGGGACGAGGTGCGAGAGGACGTCCAGCCACGCGGGGCCCAGCGAGATCGGCAGCATCAGGCCCGAGAGCAGCATCGACGGCATGGTCACCGCGTTGATCATCGGGCCGAACTCCTGCGGGGTGCTCACCCGCATCGCCGCCGCGTACGACAGCGAGCCCAGCGCGACCGTGAGCAGTGCGACGAAGCCGAAGCCGATGAGCACGCCCGGCAGCGGAGCGCGCAGCCCCAGCGGCATCGCGGCCAGGACCAGCAGCACCGCCTGGAAGACGATCACCGTGGCGTCCCGCAGCACCCGGCCGAGCAGCAGGGCCGGCCGGCTGACCGGAGTCACCCGCATCCGCTCCACGACCCCCTGCGCCTTCTCGACGATGACCCCGAAGCCGGCGAAGGCGGCACCGAACAGGCCGAGTTGGAGCAGCAGCCCGGGGACGAGCACCTGCCAGGAGCTGCTCCGGCCGCCCAGGGGCAGCCGGGTCAGCAGCGGACCGAAGAACAGCAGATACAGCAGGGGCATCAGCAGGCCGAAGAGCAGTGCGAGCGGCGAGCGCAGGGACTGACGCAGACAGCGGCCGTAGACCAGCGCGGTATCGCGGACGAAGGTCGTCGGGATCCTCGTCGGGATCCTCATGGGGGTCCTCATCGGGCTCCTATACGGCGAGGGGGGCGGGGTCGGCCGGGGCGGGGCCGCGGCCGGTCACGGCGAGGAAGGTGTCCTGGAGGGAGGCGTCGGGCGAGCCGCCGTGGCGGAGCCTGAGGGCGGCCGGGGTGCCCTCGGCCGCGACCTCGCCGCGGTCGACGATCACCAGCCGGTCGGCCAGGGCGTCCGCCTCGTCCAGGTAGTGGGTGGTGAGGAAGACCGTCGTGCCGTGCTCGTCGCGCAGCCGTCGGACGAGGTCCCACAGACCGGCACGGCTGCCCGGGTCCAGGCCGGTGGTCGGCTCGTCGAGGAACAGCACGCGCGGGCGGTGCGTCAGTGCCAGCGCGATGTCCAGGCGGCGCCGCTGACCCCCGGACAGCGTGGCGATCCTGCGGTCGAGGAGGTCCGCGATCCCCAGGTCGTGCGCCAACTCCTCGGCGCGGACCATCGCCTGGGCCCTCGTCAGCCGGTACAGGCGGCCCTGGGTGACCAGTTCCTCCCGGGCGGCGAGCTGTCCGTCGACGCCGCTCGACTGGGCGACGTAACCGCAGGCGGCGCGCACGCCCGCCGGGTCGGAGGCCAGATCACGGCCCGCCACGGTGGCGCTGCCGCCGGTCGGGGCGAGCAGGGTGGTGAGCATGCGCAGGGTGGTGGTCTTGCCGGCGCCGTTCGGCCCGAGGAAGCCGAGGATCTCGCCCTCGTGGACGGTGAGGTCGATGCCGCGGACCGCCTGTACGGGGCCGCGTTTCGTCTGGAAGGCGCGGGCCAGTCCGGCCGCGCTGATGACTGCTGTCATGGCGCCCAGAAAAACAGAGTCTCTTAAAAGTTGCAATGACCCCAAGATTGCAGGCTGCCCAGAACGGCTAGGATCCGGACATGGCAGAGGGGCTCAGGGAGCGGAAGAAGCGGCAGACCCGGCAGTACATCTCGGACATGGCCACCGGGCTGTTCCTCGAACGCGGCTTCGACGCGGTGACCGTCGCGGAGATCGCGGAAGCCGCCGACGTCTCCGTGAACACCGTCTACAACTACTTCCCGGCCAAGGAGGACCTCTTCCTCGACCGGGCCGCCGGAATGGTGGACCGGCTCTCGCGCTGGGTGCGCGGCCGGGACCCAGGGGAGTCCGCCGCCCGGGCCGTGCTGCGTGAACTGCGTCGCGAGGTCGAGGCGGTGTCGCCGGGCGTCGGCCTGGCCGCGGGCTACGACCGCTTCATGCGTGTGCTGCACGACGCGCCCGCCCTGCGCTCCCGGCTGTGGGGCATGCAGCAGCAGATCCGGGAGCGGCTGGAGCAGGCCCTGCGCGAGGAGGCCGGTGCCTCCGCCGCCGACCCGCTGCCGGCCCTGATCGCGGGTCAGATCGACTGGGCCCATCAGGCCGTCATGGCGGCCATCGGCCGGGCGATGCTCGAAAAGCGCGATCCGCGTGAAGTGTCCAGAGAAGTCCTGGTCCTCCTGGACGACATCGAGGAGCTGTTGAGCGAGAAGGTGCTCAACTACGCGGTACGTGGCCGGGAATGACCCGTGCCGCAGGGTGCGGCTGACAAGACGTGACGGTTGTCTCACGTCCTGAGACCGTGACACGCATTACTTACCGGGTTTCCCGGCCCCTCACGAGCGCTAGGGTCCCGCCCAAGAGGCATACCTAAACAGCGTGTAAGGGGAGCGGAGTGGCACGGAAGCTTGCCGTCATCGGTGCCGGCTTGATGGGTTCCGGCATCGCCCAGGTCGCCGCGCAGGCCGGCTGGGACGTGGTCCTGCGCGACGTCACGGACGAGGCGCTGGACCGTGCCGTCGGGGGCATCCAGGCCTCGTACGACAAGTTCGTGAGCAAGGGGAAGCTGGAGGCGCACGACGCCGACGCCGCCCTGGCCCGGATCACCACGGCCACCGATCTGGACGCGGCCGCCGACGCCGACCTAGTCGTCGAGGCCGTCTTCGAGAAGCTGGAGGTCAAGCACGAGATCTTCCGCGCGCTCGACAAGATCGTGCGGCCGGACGCCGTGCTCGCCTCCAACACCTCCGCCATCCCGATCACCAAGATCGCGGCGGCCACCGAACATCCCGAGCGGGTCGTCGGCGTCCACTTCTTCTCGCCGGTGCCGATGATGCAGCTCGTGGAACTGGTCCGCGGCTACAAGACCAGCGACGAAACCCTCGCCACCGCGCGGGAGTTCGCCGAGTCCGTCGGCAAGACCTGCATCGTCGTCAACCGCGACGTCGCCGGCTTCGTCACGACCCGGCTGATCTCGGCGCTCGTCGTCGAGGCCACCAAGCTGTACGAGTCGGGCGTCGCCACCGCCGAGGACATCGACCTGGCCTGCAAGCTGGGCTTCGGTCACGCCATGGGCCCGCTGGCCACGGCGGACCTCACCGGCGTCGACATCCTGCTGCACGCCACCGGCAACATCTACACCGAGTCGCAGGACGAGAAGTTCGCCCCGCCGGAGCTGATGCGCCGGATGGTTGACGCCGGTGACATCGGGCGCAAGAGCGGGCAGGGCTTCTACACGTACTGAAACATCAGTACGTAGAGCCTCTGAACCGCCTCCGAAAACGCACAAGTCCCGGGAGTTTCACTCTCGGGGGTGAATTCGGTATCGGTTCGCTTACAGATGGCAACCTCTGGCCGTCGAACGCAGTCAGAGGTTGCATCACCGGACATCACTTTCACGGAGTAGGGCACGCACTCTCGGGGAGCGCATATGCACATCAGGGGCGACCACGCCGAGCTGGTCGTCGGGGGCCGCCTCGACGTTCGCAGCGCGGCGGACGCCCGTACGGTCCTGCACTCGGCCGTCGACGACGGAGTCGGCGATCTGGTGCTGGATCTGTCCGAGCTGGACTCCTGGGACGCCACCGGACTCGGGGTGATCATGGGGGCCCACCGGCGGGCCGGCCGCTGCGGCCGCCGCCTGGTGCTGCGCGGTGTACCGCCGCAGATGCAGCGCCTGCTGGTGGCCACCAGGCTGCACCGGATCCTGGCGATCGAGGGGGGTATCGGGGTGGAGTCGCTGCCCCGGGTGTGACACCGGGACCGAGGAGCCGCGCCGGGACCCGGTGTGCGGCGGCGAACGGGTGGGGCACAGTGGGAACCGGGCGACGGGGGTGACCCGGACGGACCGCGCACAAGCGCATGTCAGGCGCAATCCTCACGAGACTGTGATGTCTTGGACGGCGCGGTACCCCGGACTGTCGTAGATACTGTGCGAAGGTTTAGGGTTCGGTCGCCCGCCGCCTTGTCACCCTTCGAGCGCGGGTCCGGACCAGAAGCGACAGCGCGGTGTGCAACAGGCCGGGAGGGGCCCGAATTCACGGCACACGACGCTTTTGGGGGGCTAGGAACCTATGGACCCGATCAATCCGGGACCCGAGGCGTACGGCCAGGACGATGGGGGCAACTCCCGGTCGAGCCTGTTCGAGACTGGGGGAGGCAGCACGCCGCGCCAGCGCCCGCCGAGGGAATCCCTCACCAACGACTTCGGCCAGAGTGTGCCGGCGCTCGTCCGCACGGCGCGCCTGGTCTCCGGCGACTTCCTGCTGACCGTGAACCCGGTCGACGGCAGCGAGATAGAACCCTGCCCGCCGACCGAGCGTCCCGCCAGACCGGAGAAGCGCACCGCCGCCGAACGCGCCGAGTACGAGCGCGCCGCCCGGCCGCCGGTGCCGCCCGGCCCCGCCCAGCCCGAGCTGCCGCTCCTGGAGCGCCAGGACGACCGCGAGCGTCTGGTACGACTCCTCGCCCGCGGCCGCTCCGTCCGCCTCACCGGCCCCTCGGGCTCCGGCCGCACCGCGCTCCTCGACCTGGTCGCCGACGACTGCTCGGACCTCGCCCCCGACGGCGTGGTCCGCCTCAGCGGCTTCCACCGCACGCCCGCGGACCTGCTCCACGATCTCTTCTACGCCGTCTACAAGGCGCCCGCGCACCGCCCCGACCACGACGAGCTCCTCGAACTGGTCCGTGACATCGGCGCGGTCGTCGTCCTCGACGACATCGAGTTCGGCGGTTCCGGGCTCGACGAGCTGATCGACGCCACCCCCGAGTGCGCCTTCCTGATCGGCGCCACCCCGGACGTGCCGGCGCCCGCCGCCGACTCCGCCGTCGAGGAGGTCTTCCTCAGAGGGCTGGAGCGGGCCGGGGGCGTGGACATCCTGGAGCGCGCGGTCGGCCGGGTGCTCAGCGAGGAGGAGGCCAACTGGGCCGGCGACCTCTGGTTCGAGTCGGAGGGCCTGCCGCTGCGATTCGTCCAGGCGGGCGCACTGCTGCGCCAGCGCGACCAACTGCGGGCCAGCACGGGCGCCGTCGACGAGCTCGGCGTCTTCGCCTCCGAGCTGTCCGACATGTCGGTCGATGTGTCCTTCGACGCCGAGGCGACCGACGAGGTCCCGCTGCCGTCCCTCGGCGAGGCCGCCGCGCCCGCGCCGCTGCTCGCCGCCCGCCTCAGCGCCTCCGCCCGCGCCACCCTGCGCTTCGCGGTCGCCCTCGACGGCGAGGTCCCGCACCAGGCCCATCTGCCCGCCCTGGTCGGCGACACCCACGCGGACGCCGCCCTCGGCGAACTGGCGGGCTGCGGACTGGTCTCCCCTGTCGGCTCCCGCTACCGGCTCGCCGCGGGCGTCCAGCAGCAGCTGGAGGCCGCCGGATACGCCGACGGCACCGAGGCCCAGGCCCTCGCCGCCGGCCAGCACTACTCCTGGTGGGCCGGGCACCCCTCGGTCACTCCGGACCGGGTGTGCGCCGAGGCGGACGCGGTCCTCGCCGCCCTCGCGGCCCTCGTGCCCGCCACCGTGCCCCCGGCCGAGGACGAGGAGTCCACGCCGGTACGGCTGGCCCGCACGGCCGCGCCCGCGTTCGCGGCCGGGCTGCACTGGAGCGCCTGGGAACGCGCGCTGCGTGCCGGTGCGGAGGCCGCCCGCCTGGCCGGCGAGGTAGGTGAACAAGCCTATTTCCATCACGAGTTGGGGATACTCGCGCTCTGCGGTGGCCAGCTGGACCGGGCCCGGGCCGAACTGGAGGCCTCCATCGGGCTGCGCGGGGCGCTCTCCGACAAGCGGGGTACGACGGCCGGCCGGCGGGCGCTGGCGCTGGTCGCCGACCGCTCGGGGGAGGTCCTTCCCGGCCTCGCCGCGATGGCGGGCGACGAGATCCCCGACGCCCGCCACGAGGAGTCCATATCCCCGGCGGGCGGCGTCACGACGCCCTTCCCGGCCGTCCACTCCCCGATCTCGGACCCGCTGGTCACCCGCCGCGGCCCGGAGCAGTCGCCGTCGGCCCAGGGCGGGCGCGGTCTGGTCCGCATGGCCCGCCGCAACCTGGTGGCGGTGGGCTCGGGGGTACTCCTCACCGCCGTCCTCGGCACGGTCGTGGGGCTCGGCATGACCTCCCACGACAACGCCGACAACCCGGCCAACAACGTGAGCGTCAACCCGTCGGCGAGCGAGGGCACGGGCGACGGCAGTCTGGGCGCCGACCCCAAGCAGTCGTCGGGCACGGGGGACACGGGCACGGCGACCACCAAACCCACGGACCCCGGCCCCGACGGCACGCTCGGCACGTCGGACGACCCGACGCCGCCGTCGGACGAGGCGACCCCTTCGGACACCCCGACAGGCACGAAGGGCTCGTCGGGTGGCGGTACGACCCACTCGCCGACCAAGTCGCCGAGTCCGACGACGTCGCCTTCGAAGTCGGTCTCACCGAGCCCTTCGAAGTCGTCCGCGTCACCGCCGCCGAGCGAATCGCCGTCGCCCTCGTCGTCGGGCCCGACCGACACCCCCACCACAACCAACTCGGCCAGCGGCCCGTCCACCGACTCCCCGACGGTGACGACGTCGAGCGCATCGGAGGGCACCACCCCCGGCACCTCGACCGTCACAGTGATCTGACCCAGCAACCGCCCACTCCGGTCGGCTCCGCCGCCCCGGTAACCGTCGCTCGGCCCATTTTCCGCCGCGGCGGCGCTCAACCACCATGGTGCGGACCGGCGGTGCCGAACCCGGCTCAGGGCCGGTCCGGCACCGCCGGCCATCGCCGTACGGGCTGAGCGCCGCCGCGGCGCCGACAGAGGGCGGGCAGGGTCGTGCCTGAGGCGGTGGTGGCTGGGGTGGGCAGTGGTGCAGGGGGGACGGTCAGAACAGCCGCAGTTTGTCGTCCTGCACGCCTCGCAGCGCGTCGTAGTCCAGGATCGTGCAGCCGATGCCGCGGTCCGTGGCGAGGACGCGGGCCTGGGGCTTGATCTCCTGGGCCGCGAAGACGCCTCGCACGGGGGCGAGATGAGGGTCCCGGTTCAGCAGGTCCAGGTAGCGGGTGAGCTGTTCCACGCCGTCGATCTCGCCCCGGCGTTTGATCTCGACCGCCACGGTCTGGCCGTCGGCGTCCCGGCACAGGATGTCCACCGGCCCGATCGCCGTCATGTACTCGCGGCGGATCAGGGTGTAGCCCTCGCCGAGCGTCTCGATACGGTCGGCCAGCAGCTCCTGCAGGTGCGCTTCCACGCCGTCCTTGATCAGGCCCGGGTCCACGCCCAACTCGTGCGAGGAGTCGTGCAGGACCTCCTCCATCGTGATGATGAGCTTCTCGCCCGCCTTGTTGATGACGGTCCAGACGCCTTCCTCGTCGCCCGCCCCCTCCTTGAGGGTGCACGGCGGCGACATCCAGTTGAGGGGCTTGTAGGCCCGGTCGTCCGCGTGGATCGAGACGCTGCCGTCCGCCTTGACCAGGATCAGACGGGGAGCCGAGGGAAGGTGGGCGGTGAGCCGGCCGGCATAGTCGACGGAGCACCGGGCGATGACGAGACGCATGGTCGGCAACGCTACTCGAAGCCCCGCCCTCCACGCGATTCGCCCACCCGTCTCCCACCACCACCCTCGACCGAGGCCCTGCGGGCCGCACCTCTTGCCGCCGTCTCCCACCACCACCCTCGACCGAGGCCCTGCGGGCCACATGTCTCGATCCGTCCTCCGACCAGGCCTCCACGACCGGTCCTGACGGGTCGCCTGCACACCCCTGTTCAACCCTGGCCGATTGTGTGCCTAAAGGGACCGTCGCATATACGCAATCTCCTGGTGGGGGCACCGTCCGTTGCCTACCGTAGTAAACGGGAGGTCGCGAAGTGTGTACTCAGCGTGTTCGGTATCGCGAACTCCCTTACCTGTCCGGCAACCCCTGCTGTTCGGGGGTGCGAGAGGAGAACCCATGTCGCTCGACGTCTCACCGGCCCTACTCGAACAGGCCGAGCGAGGCGAGGTCGATGAAGCAGATTTCGTCGACTGCGTCCGGACCTCCCTGCCCTACGCATGGGAGATGATCAGCTCCCTGGTGGCCCAGCTGAAGGTGGACGGCGGAGAGTTCGCCGACAACCAGACGCCCCCGCCGGACGAGCAGGCACGCGGTCAGCTGCTGCGTGCGCTCGCGAGTGACGCCATACGCGGCGCCCTGCAGCGGCACTTCGGTGTGCGGCTGGCCTTCCAGAACTGCCACCGTGTTGCGGTGTTCCCGCTGGACGCCTCGGTAGACGCGAGGCTGGCCCGCTTCACCTCGGTGCGCAGTCAGCTGCTGAACCAGTCCCCGGAGCTCCGGGACTGCTGACGCGGAGCTCCGGTACTGCTGACGCAGTGAGCCGCTTGCTTGCCGCTCCACACGCGGGAGGTGCAATCAGTCACTGGGGCGGCAAGCTCCCCGCGGAGGTGTGAGGTCACCGGAGGTGCGGCAGTACCTCGGCACCCAGCCGTCGTACGTTCTCCTCCGTGGCCGCAAGGTCTCCCGAGCCCTCGGTCAGCAGGGCGAATCGGGAGATGCCGGTCCGCTCGGAGGTCGCCGCGAGCCGGTCGGCACACAGCCGCGGGGTCCCCACCGGGTGCAGTCCGCAGAGCAGTTCGGTGTAGGCGAGCGGGTCGCGCATGGAGCGGAACCGGCCGTCCACCGTCGTATGGGCCTCCAGGCCCTGCTTCAGCCACCCCGGCATCGCCTTCGTCAGCGTCTCCACGGCGTCGGTGCGCCGGTCGGCGATCTGGCAGACGCCGGCGGAGACATGGGCCGCGCCGAGGATCTCCTCGGCGGGCCTTCCGGCCGCCCGCGCGTGCTGTCGCCACAGCGCGACCATCTCGGCCTTCTCCTCGTCCCCGACATGCATCCCGAGCAGCATCGCCAGCCCTCGCTCGGCGGCCAGCCGGACACTCGCCGGAGAGGTGCACGCGATCACCACCTCCGGCCCCGGCGCCTCCGTCAGCGCCTCCGACGGGCGCGGTACGACCGGGACTTCACGGAACGAGAAGCGTGGTCCGGAGGCCGACACGGCCGGTTCGCGCAGCCAGCGCATCAGCAGTTCGAGTGATTCCGGGAAGCCGTGTTCGTACGCCTCGAGTCCGCTGCCGAACACCTCCAGATCCACCCAGGGTCCACCCCGGCCCACGCCGAGCGTGAAGCGGCCGCCGCTCGTCACGTGCAGCAGTGCGGCCTGTTCGCCGAGCGCCACCGGGTGGACCGTGGGCAGTACACTCACCGCCGTGCCGACCCTGAGACGCCTGGTGCGGCCCAGCAGTAAAGCCGCCAGCGTGACCGCGGACGGGCACGTGCCGTACGGCACGAAGTGGTGCTCGGCCAGCCAGACCGCGTCCAAGCCGGCCTCCTCGGCCACCTCCGCCGTGCGCACCGCCCGGTGCAGGGCCTCCCCCTGGCCCTGGCCCGGGAACTGGGCCGCCAGCACAAAACTTCCTACGCGCATCGCATTTTCCTGCTTTCCTGGCTCCTACCCGGAGCTCCCCCACCCGGCATAACCGTCTGACACGTGCCGAGGACACGGGCTGGCGAAGAGATTTGCGGATTGTCTGGAGAATGGGTCGCCCTGGAGGGGGACTTGTACGGGTTGGTGCCCTACGCGTACCCCCGCGCGCGCGTCGTAGGCTGGACACAGCCCTTGCTTCCTGTATAGCCCCGAGAGGTGTCCCGTGTCCCCGCGTCGCAACCGACCCCAGGGCCCGAATGGAGCCTCCTCCTCCGGACAGAGCTCCGGACAGAGCTCCGGCCGGAGCGCCGAGGACGACCGCGCGGACCGGTACGGCGGCTGGCAGTCCAGCGAGAGCTGGCAGGGCGAGGAGTGGAGCGTGCGTCATGTCGCGGGCGCCAGCGCGGTCGGCAAGACGTACCGCTGCCCGGGCTGCGACCAGGTGATTCCCTCCGGTGTCCCGCATGTCGTGGCCTGGCCGGAGCACTCGGGCGTCGACGAGCGCCGGCACTGGCACAAGGCCTGCTGGAACGCGAAGGACCGCCGCACCACGCGGGTGCAGCGGTCCCGTAACGCGCCGAGGTTCTAGCGAGAAATCACACGTCCCGCTTCTCCAGCAGCGCGTAGGCGCCGGCGAAGGCGACGGCCGTCACGCCGAGGATGATCCACAGCGGGTCCCAGCCCGAAGGGCCGGAATCGCTGAGGGAGTTGGAGTAGAAGACGCTCAGCTGGTTCGGGATCGAGTACTCGAACAGGGCCGTGCGCACCTTCTCCAGCGACTGCGAGAACATGAACAGCGCGATCACCAGCGGGGCGAGCACCGCGCCGATCATGATGGTGATGGCGCCCGCCGAGTGCCGGATGATCGAGCCGATGATCAGCGAGAGCAGCCCGAGCAGCGCGATGTAGAGACTGACGCCGAAGGTGCCCTTCAGCCATTCCCCGCCGGTCGGCCTCCGGGCCACGTCGCTCAGCATCGACACCTGTGTCATGGCCACGAACGCGCTGGCCGCGAGGGTGATCACGAACGCGAGCGTGAAGAAGACGATCGCCTTCGCGGCGAGAATCCGCGCGCGGGAGGGGCAGGCCACCATCGTCGTACGGATCATTCCGGTGCCGTACTCGGAGGCCGTGGTCAGCACGCCCAGCGTGATGATGCACATGCTGCCGAGCAGCAGCCCGAAGAAGCCGAGCGACAGCGCGTTCTCGCCGGACAGGTCGTCCGACGAGGAGGAGTTGCTGACCACCGCGCCAGCCAGCAGGCCGATGCCGACGACGAGGAGAACGAAGACGCCGAGCGTCCAGATCGTCGAGCGCACCGAGCGGATCTTCGTCCACTCCGAGGCGATGGCGTGCCCGAGGTGAGTGCGCACCACCGGGATCGGCGAGGTGTAACCGGCGTACGGACCGCCGGGCGCCGCCTGCCAGTCGGGCGCGGCCGGGACTGCCTGTGGCATCGGGGGCTGGTGGGTGCTCATCGGGCGTCCTCGGGCTTGGTCAGGTCGGCGGGGGCGGAGGCGGGCGCGGGCGCGGGAGCCGGCTGTGACGATTCAGCAGGCGCCGAGGCCGGCGCGGAGTAGGGGTTGGGAGCGGCCTGGGGAGCCCCGTAGGGGGCCTGCGGGGCGCCGTACGCGTCTGCGGGCGCCCCCTGCGCGCCGTACGGGCCCGCGAACGGCTGGCCGCCCTGCTGGGGCGGCGGCGGGGCGTACCAGCCCGGCTGGCCCTGCCCGGGCACCGGCATCGGCGGCTGCGCGCCGGGCGGCAGCGGCTGCTGGAGGCCGGCCTTCTGGTCGACGGTGGAGCGGTAGTCCACGGCGCCCTGCGTCATCCGCATGTACGCCTCTTCGAGCGAGGCCTGGTGCGGCGAGAGCTCCCACAGCCGTACGTCCGCCTCGTGCGCGAGGTCGCTGATCTGCGGCAGCGGCAGGCCGGTCACCCGCAGCGCGCCGTCCTGCTCGGGCATGACATGGCCGCCGGCCTCGGTCAGCGCCGAGCTGAGCTTCTCGCGCAGCTGCGGCTCGGTGTCCGGGGTGCGCACCCGCGCGAAGTCGGCGGAGTTGGCCGAGATGAAGTCCGTCACGCTCATGTCGGCGAGCAGCTGGCCGCGCCCGATGACGATGAGGTGGTCGGCGGTCAGCGCCATCTCACTCATCAGATGGGAGGAGACGAAGACCGTACGGCCCTCGGCGGCGAGGGACCTCATCAGGTTGCGCACCCAGAGGATGCCCTCGGGGTCGAGGCCGTTGACCGGCTCGTCGAAGAGCAGCACCTGGGGGTCGCCGAGCAGTGCGGCGGCGATGCCGAGGCGCTGGCCCATACCGAGCGAGAAGCCCTTGGAACGCTTTCCGGCCACGTCCTGGAGGCCGACCACCCCGAGCACCTCGTCGACCCGGCGGGCCGGGATGGCGGACAGCTGGGCCAGGGAGAGCAGGTGGTTGCGGGCGGACCGGCCGCCGTGCACCGCCTTGGCGTCGAGCAGTGCGCCGACCTGGCGAGCGGCGTTGGGCAGCCTGCGGTAGGGGTAGCCGCCGATCGTCACCGCGCCCGCGGTCGGGTTGTCCAGACCCAGGATCATCCGCATGGTCGTCGACTTGCCCGAGCCGTTGGGTCCGAGGAAGCCGGTGACGGCGCCGGGCCGTACCTGGAAGGAAAGGTTGTACACGGCGGTCTTGTCGCCGTAGCGCTTGGTCAGGCCGACAGCCTCGATCATGCTCCGCACCCATCGAAAGGATCAGGACAGCAGGGCAGACGCCCCCGTAAGGGTTAGGAGGATATCCGGGCGCTGACGGTTCCCATCAAGAGCTGGCAAAGCCGGTCCGTATCGGTCCGGTCACTGGGCATCCCTTTTCTTCAGCAGGACATACCCGCCGGCGAGCGCGGCGACCACCCACAGCCCCATGATCCCGAGTCCGCCCCAGGGCCCGTACGGGACGTCGTCGCCGGCTCTCGGCACCACCTGCATGATGTGGCCGCCCGCCTGGTCCGGCAGGAACCGGCCGATCTTCTTGGTCGCGTCGACGTTGCCGAGGATGTTGGAGATCAGGAAGAAGAACGGCATCAGGATGCCGAGCGACAGCATCGGCGAGCGCAGCATCACGGCCACGCCCATGGAGAACATCGCGATGAGCGTCATGTAGAGCCCGCCGCCGATGACCGCGCGCAGCACCCCGGTGTCGCCGAGGTGGGCCCGGTGGGAGCCGAGCATGGCCTGCCCGAGGAAGAACGCGGCGAAGCCGGTCACCATGCCGACGACCAGCGCCAGGCCCGTCGCCACCGCGATCTTGCTGAAGAGGAAGGTGGCGCGCCGCGGTACGGCGGCCAGCGAGGTGCGGATCATGCCGGTGCTGTACTCGTTCGACACCACCAGCACTCCGAACACGATCATCGCGAGCTGTCCGAGGGTCAGCCCGGCGAAGCTGATGTTCGTCGGGTCGAAGGAGAGCCGTTCCCGCGCGGGCATGTTGCCGAACTGGCTGTTGGCCAGCGCGGAGAGCAGCATCCCGAGGGCCACGCTGACGACCACGGCGAGGGACAGCGTCCACACCGTCGAGGAGACCGACCGGATCTTGGTCCACTCGGACCGTACGACCTGAGTGACGACCGCCATCACGCCCCCTTGTCCCAGCCGGAACCCCAGGCCCGCGGCACCGGGGCCGAGTCGGCGTGCGCGTGGTACTCCACGGACTCCGCCGTCAACTGCATGAACGCCTCTTCCAGCGAGGCCTGCTGGATGCTCAGCTCGTGCAGCACGATCCCGTGCTGCGCGGCCAGTTCCCCGATCGGCTCGGCCTTCGCGCCCTCCACCTCCAGGGCCCCGGTCCCCGTCTCCACGACGGTGATCCCGGCCCCGTGCAGCACATCGAGCAGCCGCTCGCGCTGGGGGGAGCGGATCCGGACGTACGACCGCGAGTTCGTCCGGATGAAGTCCGCCATGGAGGTGTCGGCGAGCAGCCGTCCCTGCCCGATGACGACGAGGTGATCGGCGGTCAGCGCCATCTCGCTCATCAGATGGGAGGAGACGAACACGGTCCGGCCCTGGGCGGCCAGCGACTTCATCAGATTCCGGATCCAGTGGATCCCTTCCGGGTCGAGCCCGTTCACCGGCTCGTCGAACATCAGGATCCGCGGATCCCCCAGCAGGGCCCCGGCGATCCCGAGCCGTTGTCCCATGCCCAGCGAGAACCCCTTGGCCTTCTTCCGCGCCACCGCCGTGAGCCCGACGGTGTCCAGCACCTCGGCCACCCGGCGCTTCGGAATCCCGTTGCTCTGCGCGAGGCACAGCAGATGGTTGAAGGCACTGCGCCCACCGTGCACGGCCTTGGCGTCGAGCAGCGCCCCCATGTAGGTCAGCGGGTCCTTGAGTTGCGCGTACCGCTTGCCGTCGATCCGCACGTGGCCGGCCGTGGGGTGGTCGAGCCCGAGGATCATCCGCATCGTGGTGGACTTGCCGGCGCCGTTGGGTCCGAGGAACCCGGTCACGATGCCGGGCCGTACGGCGAAGGTGAGGTCATCGACCGCGGTCTTGTCGCCGTAGCGCTTGGTCAGGCCCGCCAGCTCGATCATGCGGCCACGCTAAGACCGGCGTACGGGGGCTGCCACCGGAAGGGGCGGGCCGGGGGAGCGCCGTCTTCGGGTGCGGCGCCGTGGGGGCTGGTCGCGCAGTTCCCCGCGCCCCTGAAGGGGCGCCAGGTGCCCGCCCCTGAAAGGGGCGCGGGG
>NZ_JBEZKI010000030.1:126823-156886 GCF_040651615.1 Streptomyces sp. NPDC048417
GTCGCGCAGTGCCCCGCGCCCCTTTCAGGGGCGGGCACCTGGCGCCCCTTCAGGGGCGCGGGGAACTGCGCGAGGGACCACATCTCACCCGCACCCGCACGACAAAGGCCCGCACCCCCCGAAGGGCATGCGGGTCTTTGAACGTCGGTCGTTACCAGTCAGCGCTTACCGGGACTGCTGAGCCGGAACCCCACGGGAGATCGGCTCGTCCTCCGCCGGAGAGCTCGCGGCGGCGACCGCCGCACCGGTCAGCGTGGCCAGCATCTCGCGGACGTTGGTCAGCTGGGCGTTGATGCTGTCGCGGCGGTTGGTCAGCGCGGCCAGCTCACGCTCGGATTCCGAGCGGATCCGGTCGGCCTTGGCGTTCGCGTCCGCGACGATGTCCTCGGCCTGACGCTGAGCCGTCTCGACGGTCTGACGCGCCCGGCGCTCCGCGTCGGTGCGCAGCTTCTCCGCCTCGAGGCGCAGCTGCTCCGCGCGGTGCTCGATCTCGGCCAGGCGCTTCTCGGCCTTCTGCTGACGCGAGGCGAGGTCACGCTCGGACTGCTCGCGGCGCTTGGCGAGGTTGGTCTCGAAGTCGGCGGCGGCCTGCGCGGCCTTCGCGCGGGTCTCCTCGAAGAGGGCGTCCGCCTCCTCACGCTTGGACTGCGCGTCCTTCTGCGCCTCGGAGCGCAGCTGGGAGGCGTCGCTCTTGGCCTTCTCGACGATCCGGACGCCCTCGTCCTCGGCCTTGGCCTTGCGCTCCGCAGCGAACGATTCTGCGTCGTTGCGCACCTGCTGGGCCGCCGACTCGGCGAGCTCGCGGTGCTGCTCGGCCGCCCGGCGGGCCTCCTCGCGCAGGTCCTTGGCCTCCTCCTCGGCGAGGCGGAGGATCTTCTCGACACGCGCGCCGAGACCGGCGTACGACGGCTCAGCGTCGGTGACCTGGGCCTGGGCGTTCTGCGTTTCGAGGTGGAGCTCCTCGATGCGCTTCTCGAGAGCGGTGATACGGGCCAGAGCGCTGTCACGGTCGGAGACGAGCTTCGAGATGCGTTCGTCCACCTGAGCGCGGTCGTACCCACGCCGCACAAGCTCGAAGCCGTAGGGGGAAGTGTCGCTCATGGGGTTCCTGTCGAGTGAGACCGGTGAGGTGATAGGTGGAATCCTAGGGGCCGAAGCGGTGTGTCATCGAGCGGATACGTGTTTGATCTGGAGAATGACACCCCTTTTGGGTGGCTAGCTGTGAGATCGCTTGCCAAAGCCTCTGCCAAAGGTTCGGTCAAAAGCCCCAGAACACTACAGAACCGGCACTGGTCTCTAGCTTTCTGACGACTTGCCACCCGATCGAGGGGCACCCACCGTACTGCCCGCCTTGACTCCGCCGTCCTTGTTGGACGACGGGGTCTCGAAGGATTCCAACGCCTCCAGGACGTCCTGGACACGGGAGATCTCGCCGTTGATGTTCTCGCGGCGGCGCTCCAGGATCTCCAGTTCGCGCTTGCCGGCGTCGACCGTGGCCCGGGCCTCGCGGATCGCCTCGGCCTTGAGCTCCTCGGCCTCCCGGACGAGCGTGGCCTTCTTCTGCTCGGCCTCCTTGAGCAGCCCCTCCGCCTTCTTGACGGCGGCGATACGGACCTTGCCCGCCTCGGAGCTGGCCTCCGAGACCAGGTCCTTGGCCTTGGCCTGGGCCTTGGCGAGCTGTTCCTCGGCGGCCTTGATGAGCGCGTCGCAGCGGTCGCCGGTGGACTTCATGGTCTCGGCGGCCTCGCGGCGGGCCCGCTCGTGCAGCTCCTCGATCTCGTTGGTGATGCGGTCGTGCAGCTCCTCCGCCCGCTCCCTTATGGCGGTGGCGTCCCGGCGGGCGCCGACGAGCAGCTCGTCCGCGTCCGTACGGGCCTTTTCCACCAGCGAGTTGCCCTCGACCGTGGCCTCGGACACCAGCCGGTCGGCCTCCTTGCGGGACGCGCCGACCATGCTGTCGGCCTGCGCCTCGGCGTCCGCGGTGGTCTTGCGGGCCTGCTGCTGGGCCTCGTTGAGCAGCTTGTCGGCCTCGGCGGTCGTCTCGTTGATGAGGGTGTCGACCTGCTCGGCCACGTCCTGACGCCGTTTGTTGGCGTCGCTGCGGGCGTCGTCGAGGGTGCGGTCGGCCTCCTCACGGGCGGCGTTGAGCATGCGTTCGGCCTCCGCCTCCGCGTCCGCCTTGAGTCGCTCGGCGTCGCTGCGGGTCCGCTCGGCGTGCAGCTGGGCGGAGCCGACGGTCTCGGCGGCCTCGGCCCGCAGCCGCTCCGCGTCCCCGGAGGCGTCCGCGATCAGCTTCTCCGCCTTGGCGATGGCGTCCGCGCGGACGCGGTCGGCCTCGGCGATGGTCTCGTTCTGCAGCCGCTCGGCCTCGTTGCGGGCCTCGGTGATGAGGGTGTCCGCCTGGGTCGCCGCGTCCGAGCGGATGCGGTTGGCGTCCTCCCGGGCCTCGCCACGCGCACGCGTGGCGTCCTGCTCGGCCTGCGCGATGCTGTCGGAGGCCTCGGTGCGCACCCGCTGGGCGTGCGCGGACGCCTCCGAACGCAGCCGCTCGGACTCCGCCATGGCGTCGCCCACGGTCCGCTCGGCCAGCGCCTTCGCCGCCTCGGACGCCTCCGCGGCCTCGCGGCGGATCCGGGTCGCGTCCTCGCTGGCCCGCTCCCGCTCGGCATAGGCGTCCGCGCGGACCCGGTCCGACTCCTCCTCGGCCTCCCGGCGGGTCCGGTCCGCCACATGCTCGGCGGCCGAACGCAGCCCGGCGATCTCCTCCTGGGCCTGCTCGTGCAGCCCCGAGACCGAGTCACGCACCTGCTGGGCATGCTGCTCGGCCGCGGACACCATCTCGGTGGCCCGCCGGTCGGCCTCCTCGACCAGCCGTACCGCCTCGGCCTGCGCCTCCTCGACGCGGTTGCGCGCGGAGGCGAGCAGCTCCTCGCTCTGCTCGCGGGCCCGCTCGCGCTCCTGGTCGGCCTCCTGACGGGCGGAGCCGAGCAGGTCCTCGGCCTCCCGCCGCCGCCGGGTGGCCTCCTCCTGGGCGGCGGCCAGCGTCTCGGACGCCTCGGTGGACAGCCGCTCGGCCGCCGCCTGCGCCTCGGCGCGGACCCGGTCGGCGGTGTCCTGGGCCTCCTGCTTGAGCCGCTCCGCCTCGGCCGCGGCCTCGGACCGCAGTCGTACGGCGATGGTCTCGCCCTCCGCGCGGGACGCGGACGCGTCGCCGGCGGCCTCGTCGCGCAGCCGCTGGGCCTCGGTCTCGGCCTGCTGCTGGAGCGTGCGGATGCGTTCGGCGGCCTCGGAGCGCAGCCGGTCGGTCTCCTCGCCGGCCTCCCGGCGGATCCGGCCGGCCTCCTCACGGGCCTCGGTGAGCGCCTGCTCGGCGTTTGCGAACCGCTCCTCGGCCTCGGTGTGCAGCCGGGTCAGCTCCTCGGCGGCCTCCGCGCGCCGGGCCTCCACGCCCCGCTCGGTCTCCTCGCGCAGCTCGCGCGCGGCCCGCTCGGCGTCCTCCTTGAGAGCCTCGGACTGCTCCAGGACCTCGGTGCGGTGCCGGTCGGCCTCCTGGCGGGTGCGCTCCAGGGTCTCCTCGGCCTGCCGGCGCAGCGTGGTCGCGCGCTCGATGGCCTCGGTGCGGACCTTCTCGCTGTCCGTGGTGGCGGTCTGCCGCAGCTCGTCCGCGTCGGCCTTGGCCTTGGCGAGCAGCTCCTCGGCGGACCTGGCCCCCTCCTCGATCTGCTGCACGGCCTCGCGCCGGGCCTCGGCGCGGATCGACTCGCCCTCGGCGACCGCGTCGGAACGCAGCTGCTCGGCCTCGCCGCGCAACCGGCGGGCCTCCTCCTGCAGCTCGACCGTCTTGGCGCGGTACTCCTTGGTGTCGTCCTTCGCCGTGCCCTTGAGCTGCTCGGCGATGTCGTGCGCCTCGGCGCGCAGCCGGTCCGCCTCGGTCTCCGCCTCGGTGCGGATCCGCTCGGCCTCCTCGGCGGCGGCCTTGGTGGTGCGCTTGGCCTCCTCGGCCGCCCTGTTCAGGACGTCCTCGGCGGTCTTGGCGGCCTTGGACAGCTGGGAGGCGCTCTCCTCGGCGGTCAGGGTGCGGGCCTTCTCGGAGGCCTCCGCGATGATCTTCTCGGCCTCGGCCCTGGCGTCCGCGACGACCTGCTCGGCGCTCGCCTTGGTGGCCTCGGCGTCCTTGGTGGCCTCGCTGACCAGCCGGGCGACCTGCTCTTTTGCCGTGCGGGTGCGCTGCTCGTTGGTGGCCTCGGCGCTGGCCAGGGCCTTCGTGGCGCTCGCCTCGGCCTCGGTGACCAGCTTCTCGGCCTCGGACTGCGCCTTGCGCAGCGCCTCCTCGGCCTCCGCGATGCGCTGCTCGGCGGCCCGGCTCAGCTCACCGGCCTGCCGGCGTGCCGTGTCCGACTCCGTCGCGGTGGAGCTGCGCAGCTGCTCCGCGTGGTCGGTGGCCTCCTGGGCCTGCGTGGACGCGGCGTTCAGCAGCCGCTCGGCGTCCCGGCGGGCGCGCAGCAGCAGCTGCTCGGCCTCCGCGCGGGCCGCCTCGGCGTCGCTGGTGACCCGCTGCCGGGCCTCGGTGGCCAGCCGCTCGGCCTCGGCACGGGCGGCGGTCATGGCCTGCTCGGCCTCGGCCCGCGACTCGTCGAGCAGCCGCCGGGCCTGGGACTCGGTCCGGGCCCGCAGCTGCTCGGCCCACGCCACGTTCTCGTTGACGTGCGACTCGACGGTCTGCCGGCGCTCGGCCAGCTCCTGGTCCAGCTGCTGGCGGCGGGTCACCGCCTCCTGGTGCAGCTCGGCCTGGAGCCGCGCGGCCTGCTCGGCATGTTCCTGGAGGATGCGCTGGGTCTGCGCCCGGGCCTCCGCGGCCACCCGCTCCGCCTCCTGGCGGATCTGGTCGGCCTGCACCTGGGCGTTCCGCAGCAGCTGCTCGGCGTGATAGCCGATGTCACCGCCGTCGAACGCGGGCCGGGACATGATGGTGCGGCGCGCCTCGTGCAACTTGGCGCGCAGCACCTCGACCTGGTAGCCGAGGTCCTCGGCATGCTGGATCGCCTTTTCCCGCTCGGTCTTCAGCCGTTTCATCTCGGCCTCGAACCGAGAGAGGTGGTCGACGTCAGCCGCCGGCTCTCGCTCCTGGCTCTCGTAGCCCCGCACTGCGCGGTCCCATCCGTCCCCTGGTCGCAACCTTCTCCGAACGAGCTCCGTCCATCCGCCGAACGGGGCCCCCGGGGAATGGTGTCAGATCAACGGCGGAGCACGGGCTGCTGCCCCGACGCTCGTCCCCCGAAACCCGGACCCCGGCATGCGGCCGCCCCGGCCCTGCGAACATGCGAAGGGACGACCGCCCCCAACCCTACCGGCCCATATGTACGAGGGTCAGTGCTCAGGTGACTCAACGGCCGCCGAAGTGACCAGTTCTGTCAGTACTCCGTGGCAATCTTTCGGGTGCAGGAAGGTGATCCGCGACCCCATGGAGCCGATCCGTGGCTCCTCGTACAGAACGCGTACGCCCTTGGCGCGGATGTCCGCGGCGTCACCGTCCACATCCGCCGTACCGAAGGCGATGTGGTGCACCCCCTCGCCGTTCTTCGCGAGCCACTTGCCGACCGCCGAGTCCTCCCGGGTCGGTTCCAGAAGCTGCAGGTAGGAGGCGCCTCCGTCGGATGTCTCGTTGATCTTGAGCATGGCCTCCCGCACGCCCTGCTCCTCGTTGACCTCGGTGTGGAACACCTCGAAGCCGTATGTCGCCCGGTAGAACTCGACGGTCGCGTCGAGGTCGTGGCAGGCGATCCCGATGTGGTCGATTCGCGTCAGCATGGATTCAGTGCAGCGTCACGGCGATGGTTACGCAACGTGCCAGCGATCACACTGACGGCCCGATGACGGCACGGAGTGCCACGCAATACATTCGAAGAACACCCTCAACTGGGGGGATCCCCCAGACCCCCCACTCGTTCACTCCTCGGCAGTGCAGCCGGTAAGGGGATTCGCAGCTCATGACTTCTGGAACCGCTGGAACCACCTCAGTGATCGTCGCGGGCGCACGGACGCCCATGGGACGACTGCTGGGCTCGCTGAAGTCCTTCTCCGGGGCCGACCTCGGCGGCTTCGCGATCAAGGCCGCCCTCGACCGTGCGGGGATCGGCGGCGACCAGGTGCAGTACGTGATCATGGGCCAGGTGCTCCAGGCCGGCGCGGGCCAGATCCCGGCCCGGCAGGCCGCCGTGAAGGCCGGCATCCCGATGAGCGTCCCGGCGCTCACCATCAACAAGGTCTGTCTCTCCGGCCTCGACGCCATCGCCCTGGCCGACCAGCTGATCCGCGCCGGCGAGTTCGACATCGTGGTCGCGGGCGGCCAGGAGTCCATGACCAACGCCCCGCACCTGCTCCCGAAGTCCCGCGAGGGCTTCAAGTACGGTGCCATCGAGATGCTCGACGCGATGGCGTACGACGGTCTCACCGACGCCTTCGAGAACATCGCCATGGGCGAGTCGACGGAGAAGCACAACACGCGCCTGGGCATCCTCCGCCCCGAGCAGGACGAGATCGCCGCCCTGTCCCACCAGCGGGCCGCCGCCGCGCAGAAGAACGGCGTCTTCGAGGCCGAGATCACCCCGGTCGAGATCCCGCAGCGCAAGGGCGAGCCGGTCGTCTTCAGCAAGGACGAGGGTATCCGCGGCGACACCACGGCCGAGTCGCTGGGCAGGCTGCGGCCCGCGTTCACCCGGGACGGCACGATCACGGCCGGCTCCGCCTCGCAGATCTCGGACGGCGCGGCGGCCGTGGTCGTGATGAGCAAGGCCAAGGCCGAGGAGCTGGGCCTCACGTGGCTCGCCGAGATCGGCGCGCACGGCAACGTGGCAGGACCGGACAACTCCCTCCAGTCCCAGCCGTCCAACGCCATCCGGCACGCCCTGAAGAAGGAGGGCCTGGAGGTCGGCGACCTGGACCTCATCGAGATCAACGAGGCCTTCGCCGCGGTCGCCGTGCAGTCAATGAAGGACCTCGGAGTGTCCACCGAAACGGTGAACGTCAACGGCGGTGCCATCGCCCTGGGCCACCCCATCGGCATGTCCGGCGCCCGCCTCGTCCTGCATCTGGCGCTGGAGCTCAAGCGGCGCGGCGGCGGGGTCGGCGCGGCGGCGCTGTGCGGTGGCGGCGGCCAGGGTGACGCGCTGATCGTGCGGGTACCGAAGGCCTGAGTGCGTTTCTCTGTTTCTCTGAGCGAACGGAAGTGAACGGAGCTGTGATGCAGGACGTCTCCTCACTGGTGGCCCAGGCCAGGGAGGGCCGACCGCGTGCGGTGGCCCGGCTGATCTCACTGGTGGAGGGGGCGTCCCCGCAGCTCAGGGAGGTCATGGCGGCACTCGCGCCGTTGACCGGCAACGCGTATGTGGTCGGCCTCACGGGCTCCCCCGGGGTCGGCAAGTCGACCTCCACCTCGGCTCTGGTGACCGCCTATCGCAAACAGGGCAAACGAGTCGGTGTGCTGGCCGTCGACCCGTCCTCGCCGTTCTCCGGAGGCGCTCTGCTGGGCGACCGCGTCCGCATGTCCGACCACGCCTCGGACCCCGGCGTCTACATCCGCTCGATGGCCACGCGGGGCCACCTCGGCGGCCTGGCCTGGGCGGCCCCCCAGGCCATCCGCGTACTGGACGCGGCGGGCTGCGACGTGGTCATCGTCGAGACGGTCGGCGTGGGCCAGTCGGAGGTGGAGATCGCCTCCCAGGCGGACACGTCCGTCGTCCTGCTGGCCCCCGGGATGGGCGACGGCATCCAGGCGGCGAAGGCCGGAATCCTGGAGATCGGCGACGTGTACGTGGTCAACAAGGCAGACCGGGACGGCGCGGACGCCACCGCCCGCGAGCTGAACCACATGCTGGGCCTCGGCGAGTCCCGGGGTCCCGGTGACTGGCGCGCCCCGATCGTCAAGACGGTCGCCGCGCGCGCGGAGGGCATCGACGAGCTGGTCGAGGCCCTGGAGAAGCACCGCGCGTGGATGGAGGAGCGGGGCGTCCTGGCGGAACGCCGACTGGCCCGCGCCGCCCGCGAGGTCGAGACCATCGCGGTGACGGCGCTGCGCGCACGCATCGGCGACCTGCACGGGGACCGCCACGTCGACGCACTCGCGGACCGCATCGTGGCCGGCGAACTGGACCCGTACCGCGCGGCGGACGAACTGGTGGCGGGCCTGACGGAGAACTGACCCCGACCGTTCCGACGGCCCCGGCTGCTATTTTGACCCGCATGTTCCTCTCCTTGGCGTAAGCGGGCACCCCGCGCCCCCGGCACCTTCATGTCCCGTGCCGTGGCGCGCACAGGTGTCCCCCTCTTCCGCCTCCGACCGAGGAACCGACCCATGTCCGCGCTGACTTCATCGCGCCCTTCACCTGCCCGGCGACCGTCGTACGCCGCCGTCCTGCGCGTCCCGCACGCGCGCCGCACTGTCCTCGCCGCCCTCGCGGCCCGCCTCGCCTACGGCACCGTCTCCCTGTCCGTCCTGCTGTCCGTGACCCGCGCGACCGGTTCCTACGCCGTGACGGGGCTGGTGATGGCCCTCTTCGGCGGCTTCGCGGTCGTCCTGCTGCCGGTCCGGGCGACCTTGGTGGACCGATACGGCCCCCGGCGGGCCCTGCCCCCCATGGCGGCCCTCTACAGCGCCGTGCTCTGCCTGCTCGCGGCCCTGACCTGGCGCCCGGGCGCCCCGCCGACGGCGCTCGCCGTCACCGCTGCCCTCTCCGGCTGCGTCGCGCCACCCCTCGGCCCCACCATGCGGGCGGTGTGGGGCCGCCTGGTCGACGACCCGGCGCTGCTCCGGCGGGCCTACAGCCTGGACGGGGTCGCCGAGGAACTGCTGTTCGTGACCGGCCCGGCGCTGGTCGGCCTGCTGCTGCGCTTCGGTCCGCCGCCGGCCGGGCTGCTGCTGAGCGCGGTGCTCATGCTGGCCGGCACCTGCGCGTTCGTGATGTCACCCGCGGTGCGGGACGCGGCTCCCTCGAAGCGGCAGGCCGGCGGCCCGCCCGGGCGTTTCCCGGCGGCCCCCGTGGTCGCGGCCGCCGGCCTGGGGCTCGCCCTGAGCGGTGCCGACCTGCTGGTGATGGCCTTCGCCGAGCAGCGGTCGTACGGCACGGAGGTCGTCGCCTGGGTCCTGGCCGCGCTCTCGGTGGGCAGCGCGGTGGGAGGCCTGCTGAACGGGGCGGTGGACTGGCACCTCCCGGCCGCCGAACGGCTGGCATGGCTGACGGTGGCCCTGGGGTCGGCGCTGGCCCTCGCCGGGCCGGCCCCCGGTGGCTGGACCCTGGCCCTGGCCATGACGGCCACGGGCGTGTTCGTGGCGCCGACCCTGACGACGGCGTACCTGCTGGCCGACGAGATGGCGGGCGAGTCCGCACGGACCCGGGCCGGGGCGTGGGTGAACGCGGCGGTGAACGCCGGAAGTTCGGGGGGCTCGGTGGCGGCCGGGCTGGCACTCGGACACCTGCCGGTGGGACTCTGCTTCGCCCTCGCAGGAGCCACGGCCCTGACCTCCGCGGCAGCAGTGGCGGCGGTCACCCGGCTACGCCCCTGACGAGGGACGGCGGACGAGACCTGAACCCTTGTCCGCCGCCGTCAGGAGCCGTTCGCCGTCACGGGCGCCCGCGCTGCCCCCGCAGGTGTTCGGCGATCGGCTTCAGGCCCTTGTCGAGCTCTATGAGTGCCTCCGGCGACAGCAAGTCGATGAAGTGCCGTCGCACGGAGGCGACATGATGTGGCGCCACCTTCTTCATCGTCTCCATGCCGTGCTCGGTGAGGACGGCGAACAGTCCGCGGCGGTCGGACTCGCAGTTCTCCCGGCGGACCAGGTCCGCGTTCTCCATACGGGTGATCTGGTGCGAGAGCCGGCTCTTGGACTGGAGCGTCGCCGCCGCGAGGTCGCTCATCCGCAGCCGGTAGTCCTCGGACTCGGACAGATTCACCAGGATCTCGTAGTCATTCATTGTCAGGCCGAACGGTTGCAGATCCCTTTCGAGCTGGTACGTCAACAGCCTGTTGACCTCCAGGTGGGTGCGCCAGGCGCACTGCTCCGCATCGGTCAGCCAGCGCGTGGCCGTCTCGGTCTCCATGTATGAAGTCTACCTAAAATTGTTGAAAGGCGAACTAGTGAGGGTGGTGTGACTGCGCGCACGCGTTCGATGTCACACTCCGCAGACTACCGCTCACAGCCCGAAGCGACGTTGCAGGTCCCCCAGCTGTCCGGGAAGGCGCGGTGTGCCGGATTGCTGTGAATGACCTGTGAAAGGCCCGCTCCCGCCGGGTACTCCGGGCTCATGTGGAACCGCTCCCGTGGCCTGCTCCGCCATCAGGGTCTCGGTGGACTGGAGCAGCACCGTACCGGCCCCTACGAACTCGAACTGGTGCTCCTCCCCAGAGGCCCCGCCGAGGCCTGTCATCGCACGTAGACCGCCCATCACGCCTGTCATGTAACCGTGGTCGTAGTGGTGGCAGGGGGAGGGGCAGTCGGCCCATCCCACGAGTGCCTGCGGGTCCACCCGGATCGGGGGTTCCATGAACACCACCGGACCGTTGGACGCGGCCACAAACTTTCCGGTTCCGATAAGGGTCAGAAAACCTGGCACGATCGACTGTTTGAGCGCGAGACTTGGCTGAAAAGCGAGCAGGTTGCCGGAGCGAATGGTCAGGTTGCCATCCTCCAGATCGTACGAATTGACGTCGAAGGCCCGGTCGGCGAGGAGCATCTTGCCCGAGCCCTCCGCCACCACCCAGTCGCTCGCGTGCAGAGGCGAATGGAAGGAAGTACGGACGAGACGGTCCAGACGCCCGTGTCCGACGCCGTTGAAGTCGATCGAGCCGTAGTAGGCGATCATCTTCCCCTTCTGCAGGAACCACTGGCCGCTCCTGAGCTCCACGCAGAAGGTGTACTTGTTGACGTTGTCGTCGACGGGGAGGGTCATGGGGTCGTGGACGACCGGTCCGGCGGCACCGTACGCGCTCACAGCTTCTCCTCCGACGCCTGGACGTACACCGTGCCGTTTCCGCTGAGCTCCAGTTGGAACGCCTCACCGGAGCCGCGGCCCACCATGTCCCGCCAGCCGAGCGCGGTCGACAGCTTGTTGCGGACGTCGCCGTGGTGGGCGACATAGGCCTGCGGGTCGACATGGACCGGGCGCTGCGGGGTGATCGGGATCTCGAAGACCCCGCCGTGGGCCATCACGGCGACCGCGCCCTGGCCCTTGAGGGTGGTCGTGAACAGGCCCTGGCCGGTGACCTGGCCGCGCACCATGCCCATCACGCCTCCCTGGGAGCCCATGAACATCGTGCCCTGCTGGAGCGTGCCCTCGAAGGCGAGCAGCCGGTCCGCCTCGACGTAGAGGGTGTCGCCCGTGAGGGTGATGACCTGGACGTGGTGGCCGCCGTGCCCGAAGAACACCGTGCCGCTGCCCTCGACGGTCATCAGCGGGGTGGCCTCGCCCGCGACCCGGCGGCCGAGCATCGACATCAGCCCGCCCTGGCCGCCCTGGATGTTGGGTGTGAAGGACACCTCGCCCTTGTAGGCGAGCATCGCCCCGCGCTGGCTGTAGAGCCGCTGCCCGGGCATGACGGTCGCCTCGACCATCTTGGAGTTCACCTCGCGCAGGGCCATCTCACACATCCCCCGCGATCGTGTTCCGCTCGCTCGGCTGCACGTACACCAGGCCGTCCCCCTCGAACCGGATCTGGAAGGCCTCGCCGCCGCCCTCTCCGAGCAACGTGCGGAATGTCACACCTGACTGGAAGGACTGGCGGAGGTTGCCCTGGTGGGCGATGTACGCGCCCGGGTCGACGGTCAGCGGATACTGCGCGCTCACCCGGAGCACCACCGCCGGGCCGTCCGACGTGATCGCCGCCTGGCCGTGGCCCTCGACCGTGGTGGTGAACAGGCCGTTGCCCTGGGAGGCGCCGCGCAGGCCGGTGAAGGTCGTGCCGGTGCGCAGGCCGGCGTCGGTCGCGAGCAGGTTGCTCGACTCGACGTACAGCTTGTCGCCCTGGAGGCCGACCAGGTTGATCTCGGACGCCCGGTCCGCGAACCAGCACGTCCCGTGCCCCTTCACCTCCATCACCGTCATCTGCTCGCCGGTGAGCCGCCGGGTCACCATCCCCCGCAGCCCCTCACCGCCGCCGCTCAGTTTCTTGAACGCCATCTGCCCGTCGTACGCGACCATCGAGCCGTTCTTCGCCTTCACGGCGTCCCCGGTCATCTCGACGGCGAGCACCTTGCTGCCTTGGAGTCGGAACATCGCCACGCTGCGAAGGTAGCCGCAGGCCGACGCCACCAACAGGTCCCTGGGGTGGACGTCATCCCGGATCCGACCCTTAGGGGGCCACGGAGCCGGTCGCCGGTCATCTTGGGCGAGGTCCGGTCTCCGGGCGTCCGACCGCCGGATCCCGGGAAGCCGGGCGGGCCTCCGGGAGGCGGGTCGCCCCCCGGGCGGTGAGCTCCGTAAACGGGCCCAGCCTCCACCCCCGCGCGGGGACCGCGAGACTCCTTTGCCACAATGGGTGGACGTTTGTGCTTGCGTTCACAAAGAGTGGACGTCTCTCCCACCGAAGGTGACTCGTGGACATCAAGACCGCCACCGCCATCCGCCGCCTCCGCCTGGTCTCCGCCCCGGAGGCCGTCTCCTTCCTGATCCTCCTCCTCTGCTCGGTGCTGAAGCGGACCACGGACTTCAACGCGGTGCCCGTGATGGGTGCGATCCACGGTGTCCTGTTCATCCTGTACGTGATCTTCTGGGCCGACGCCTGGAACCGTGCCAAGTGGCCGCTGGGGACCGCCGCCTTCTACTTCGTCCTCTCCGTCCTGCCGACCGGCGGCTTCTTCGCCGAGCGCAAGCTGCGCCGCGAGGCCGAGGACGCGGTCATCGCGGCCCGCGCCCGCCAGGAAGGGGCCGTGAAGGCATGATCGTCGCCTTTTCCGTGACGCCGCTGGGCGTCGGCGAGGACGTGGGGGAGTACGTCGCCGACGCCGTCCGGGTGGTCCGCGAGTCCGGGCTGCCCCACCGCACCGACGCCATGTTCACCTCGATCGAGGGCGAGTGGGACGAGGTCATGGACGTCGTCAAGCGTGCCGTCGCCGCCGTCGAGGCGCGCGCCCCGCGGGTCTCCCTGGTCCTCAAGGCGGACATCCGGCCCGGTGTCACCGACGGCCTCACCAGCAAGGTGGAGACGGTCGAGCGGTACCTCGCCCCGTAGCCGACAGCACCCCGACGTCAGAACCCCGGTCCTTCCAGGGCCGGGGTTTTCTTCCGCCCTGCGATTGAGCGATCGCTCAAAAACGGGTACCGTGACCGTCGGAGGGTTTGAGCGATCGCTCAAAAACAAGCGAAGAACCAGGTGACGGGGGTACGACACCAATGGGGCTCTACATAGAGGCGCACATCCGCGCCGACCTCGACGAACTGTGGGCACGGACCCAGGACCCGGCCCAGCACCAGCGCTGGGACCTCAGGTTCACCGAGATCGAGTACCTCGCGCGCGTGCCGGGCGAGCCGCAGCGTTTCCGTTACGCCACCCGGGTGCTGCCGTTCCTCACGGTCGCCGGCACCGGGATCTCGGCGGGGGAGAAGGAGCGCCCCGACGGCACCCGCACCTCCGCCCTGCGCTTCGCCTCCCCGCACCCGCTCTCGCTGCTCGCCGAGGGCAGCGGCTACTGGCGCTACGTCCCGGTCTCCGACGGCGTCCGCTTCCTCACCGGCTACGACTACCGGCCCCGCTGGGGCCGCCTCGGGGCGCTCGCCGACCGGGCCGTCCTGCGCCCGCTGACGGGGTGGGCGACCGCCTGGTCCTTCGACCGGCTGCGGCTGTGGCTGGAGCGCGGGATCACCCCGGAGCGGGCGCGGTGGAACTGGCTGGCCGAGATGACGGCCCGCGCACTGACGACCGTCGGCTGTACCGCCGGCCTGAGTCAGGGGCCGGTCCTCGACGCCCTCTCACCCGCCGTCGCCTTCCTGGTCCCGCTCCTCCTCGTGGTCGCCCTCTCGCTGGCTCTCTTCGCGCCCCCGCTCGCCACCACCCCGGCCGCCCGCCGTTGCCTGCGCACCCCACCGACCCGGGTGACCGCGCCCCACGTCCTGCGCACCCTGGGGAGGCAGTCGTGACCTCCATGTTCCGTACCGTGCTGGGCGCCGGCTTCGACCGGCTGCACCCGCAGCTCCAACGGCGCTTCTCGGTCGGCCTGGCGAGCGGTGAGGCCTGCACCGGCCGGGGTGTGATGGAACGGATCTGGCACGGGCCGGCCTTCGTGAGGCCGTTCCTCGCGCTGGGGGCCACCCGTAACATCCTGGTCCCGCAGGCGGGCCGGAACGTTCCGTTCGTGATCGAGAACGTGCCCTACGTCGACACCTACGGGCGTGAGACGGTGACCTTCGTGCGCACCTTCGACCTGCCCGGCCGTGCCCGCCGTTTCGACGCCCAGATGGTGCTCAGCCCCAAGGGCGACCGCATCCTCGACTACCTCGGCACCCACCAGCACCTCGCCAGCGAGCTGCACCTCCGTGCCGAGTCCGACGGCTCCCTGCTCATCCGCTCCGGCGAACACCGGTTCAGGGAGGGCCCGGTGGACGTCCGCGTCCCCGAACTGGCGGGTGCCACCGCGGAGGTGCGCGAGTCCTACGACGACCGGGCCGGCCGCTTCCGTATCCAGGTGCGGGTCGTGAACCGGTACTTCGGTCCGCTCTTCGGCTATCAGGGCTCCTTCGAGGCGTCGTACACCGACATCGGCCGCTGTGGGGTGCGGCCGGGGCTGCGGCCGGTCCGTGAGGAGTCGCGCGCGTGAGCCCGGAGACCGCCAAGTCCCTGGAGACGAAGAACAAGCTGCTGGAGGGTGCGCTGCGGACGCTCACCGAGCAGGGGATCGCCAAGACCTCGGCCCGTACGGTGGCGGCGGCCGCGGGGGTCAACCAGGCGCTGGTCTTCTACCACTTCGGCTCCGTGGACGAGCTCCTCGCGGCCGCCTGCCGGTACGGCGCGGGGCAGGCCGTCGACCGGTTCCGCCCCCGCCTGGCCGCGGTCGGCTCGCTCTCCGAACTCCTCGCCGTGGGGCGGCAGATCCACGAGGAGGAGCGCGCGGGCGGCCATGTCGCCCTGCTCGGGCAGCTGCTGGCCGGCGCCCAGACCCACGAGGCGCTCCGCCCCGCCACCGCGGCCGGCCTCGAGCTGTGGATCGCCGAGATCGAGAAGGTGCTGGTCCGGGTCCTGGCGGCGACACCGTTCGGCGAGTTCGCCGACCCGGCCGGGCTCGCCCGCGCGGTCGCCGCGTCCTTCGTGGGCATCGAGCTCTACGAGGGCGTCGACGCCTCCGGCGCCCACGCGGCCCTGGACGCCCTGGACCAGTTGGGCGCACTGGTGGCCGCGCTGGAGTCCCTGGGCCCGGTCGCTCAGCGCGCGGTCCGCCACCACCTGCGCCGCCACACCCGCTAGACACCGGCGCTGCCTTCGTACCGGGACCCTGACGGGCCCCGGAGCCGACCCCCGGCGTCGGTGTGGTGCCGGCCGTGGCGGCGGTGTCGTGGCGAAGGTGACCGAAAGCCGAGACACGGCTGACCGGTATATGACCGGCCGGTAGGGTCGGTGGCGTGCCGAAGCCTCTCAGTCTCCCCTTCGACCCCATCGCCCGTGCCGACGACCTCTGGAAGCAGCGCTGGGGAAACGTCCCGTCGATGGCCGCGATCACGTCGATCATGCGGGCCCAGCAGATCCTGCTGGCCGAGGTCGACGCGGTGGTCAAGCCGTACGGGCTGACGTTCGCGCGCTACGAGGCGCTGGTGCTGCTCACCTTCTCCAAGGCCGGTGAGCTGCCGATGTCGAAGATCGGCGAGCGTCTGATGGTGCACCCGACCTCCGTGACGAACACCGTCGACCGGCTGGTGCGGTCCGGTCTGGTGGACAAGCGGCCCAACCCCAACGACGGGCGCGGCACGCTCGCCAGGATCACCGAGAAGGGCCGTGAGGTCGTCGAGGCGGCCACCCGGGACCTGATGGCGATGGACTTCGGTCTCGGGGCGTACGACTCCGAGGAGTGCGCGGAGATCTTCGCGATGCTGCGTCCGCTGCGGGTCTCGGCGCACGACTTCGACGAGGTGTGACCCGGGGCAAGATCTCCCGGAACGGGTGGTTACGCTCGTCCCCATGAAAAAGAGCGTGCTGACCCGCTACCGCGTCCTGGCCTATGTCACCGGTGTGCTGCTGGTGCTGCTGTGCCTGAGCATGATCGCCAAGTACGGGCTGGACATCGACGGTGCGGCCGACTTCACGCGGGTCGTCGCCATCGCGCACGGCTGGCTCTACGTCGTCTACCTGGTCTTCGCCTTCGACCTGGGCTCCAAGGCGAAGTGGCCGGTCGGCAAGCAGTTGTGGGTGCTGCTCGCCGGCACCGTCCCGACCGCCGCGTTCTTCGTGGAGCGCAAGGTCACCCGCGAACTCGACGCCAAGATCACCGAGGGCACCCCGGTGGCGGCGAAGGTCTGATCCACCGCCGTACGGACACCCGTACGGCGGTTCCCCATCGACATTTACTAGGACGTCCTAGTAAATTCGAGGGTATGGACGCTGACGCCATCACGGAGGGCCGCCTACGCTGGCAGGCCCGCTACGACGCGGCCCGCAAGCGGGACGCGGACTTCACCACGCTCTCCGGGGATCCCGTGGAGCCGGTGTACGGGCCCCGCGCCGGGGACACCTACGAGGGATTCGAGCGGATCGGCTGGCCGGGGGAGTACCCCTTCACGCGCGGGCTGTACCCGACCGGCTACCGGGGGCGCACCTGGACCATCCGCCAGTTCGCCGGGTTCGGCAACGCCGAGCAGACCAACGAGCGGTACAAGATGATCCTCGCCAACGGCGGCGGGGGTCTGTCCGTGGCCTTCGACATGCCGACCCTCATGGGCCGCGACTCCGACGACCGGCGCTCGCTCGGCGAGGTCGGGCACTGCGGGGTGGCCATCGACTCCGCCGCCGACATGGAGGTCCTGTTCAAGGACATCCCGCTGGGCGACGTCACGACGTCGATGACGATCAGCGGTCCGGCGGTCCCGGTCTTCTGCATGTACCTCGTCGCTGCCGAGCGGCAGGGCGTCGATCCGGCGGTGCTCAACGGCACGCTCCAGACCGACATCTTCAAGGAGTACATCGCCCAGAAGGAGTGGCTGTTCCAGCCCGAACCCCATCTGCGGCTCATCGGGGACCTGATGGAGTACTGCGCGGCCGGCATCCCCGCGTACAAGCCGCTGTCCGTCTCCGGCTACCACATCCGTGAGGCCGGGGCGACGGCCGCCCAGGAGCTGGCCTACACCCTCGCGGACGGCTTCGGATACGTGGAGCTGGGGCTCAGCCGCGGCCTCGACGTCGACGTCTTCGCGCCCGGGCTCTCCTTCTTCTTCGACGCGCACGTCGACTTCTTCGAGGAGATCGCCAAGTTCCGCGCGGCCCGCCGGATCTGGGCGCGGTGGATGCGGGACGTGTACGGGTCCCGGTCGGAGAAGTCGCAGTGGCTGCGCTTCCACACCCAGACCGCGGGCGTCTCGCTGACCGCCCAGCAGCCGTACAACAACGTGGTGCGTACGGCCGTGGAGGCGCTGGCGGCCGTGCTCGGCGGGACCAACTCGCTGCACACCAACGCGCTCGACGAGACCCTCGCGCTCCCCAGCGAGCAGGCCGCCGAGATCGCGCTGCGCACCCAGCAGGTGCTCATGGAGGAGACCGGGGTCGCCAACGTGGCGGATCCGCTGGGCGGTTCCTGGTACATCGAGCAGCTGACCGACCGGATCGAGGCCGACGCCGAGAAGATCTTCGATCAGATCAAGGAGCGCGGGCTGCGTGCCCACCCGGACGGACGGCACCCGATCGGGCCGGTCACCTCCGGGATCCTGCGGGGCATCGAGGACGGCTGGTTCACCGGGGAGATCGCCGAGTCCGCCTTCCAGTACCAGCGGTCGCTGGAGAAGGGCGACAAGCGGGTCGTCGGCGTCAATGTGCACACCGGTTCCGTCACCGGGGACCTGGAGATCCTGCGGGTCTCGCACGAGGTGGAGCGGGAGCAGGTGCGGGTGCTGGCCGAACGGCGGACCGCGCGCGACGAGGGCGCGGTGCGCACCGCGCTGGACGCGATGCTCGCCGCCGCCCGCTCCGGGGCCAACATGATCGGGCCGATGCTCGAAGCCGTACGCGCCGAGGCGACCCTGGGCGAGATCTGCGGGGTGCTGCGGGACGAGTGGGGGGTGTACACGGAGCCGGCGGGGTTCTGACCGGTCGGCGGGCGGCGGCACCCGCGTACGGTGACCGTGATGAGCTGCGTATTCACGGTCACCGAGACCGACGAGGACGTCTGGGAACCGGCGCTCGCCGTCGGCCGGCTCTTCATGGGAGGTGGGTGACGGCGCCGTCAGCGTCCGGTAGTCCGGTGTGATCCGCTGACGTTACGGTCCGGTCTCTCCCGGGCCGCCCGTGTCGTCCGCAGCGCCCGCCAGGCCCAGCAGCAGGATCCTGGTCAGGCCGCGTACCCACTCCTCGTCCGCCGGTTTGCCGCTCACCAGGGCGCGGTGCACCACCGAGCCGGCCACCAGGTCGAAGATCAGGTCCGCCGTGCGGTCCGCCTCGCACGGGTCGGGCTGCGCGGGGAGTTCCCCGCGCTGCTGCGCGCGCTCCCGGCCCTCCAGGACCAGCCGTTTCTGGCGGTCCACGATGGACGCGCGGATACGTTCCCGCAGCGCCTCGTCCCGGGTCGACTCGGCCACCGCCGCCATCAGCCCGCTCTTCGCCTCCGGGCGGTCCAGGATCGTCGCGAACTGCAGCACCACGCCCTCGATGTCGTCGGCGAGGCTGCCCCGGTCGGGGAGTTCGAGTTCGTCGAACAGTTCCGCGACCGCGTCGACGACCAACTCGTTCTTGCCGGCCCAGCGGCGGTACAGCGTCGTTTTTGCAACCCCGGCCCGCGTCGCCACGTCTCCCAGGGTGAGCTTGGACCAGCCCAGCTCCACCAGCGCCTGCCGCGTCGCTTCCAGGATCGCGGCGTCCGCTTCGGCGCTGCGTGGGCGCCCGGTACGGCTGGCGGGGGTGCGGCTCTGCATCCCACGACCATAACCGGCGGTTCATGTGACGTCGTGAGGGAGATCACCGGGGAGGGGTGTCGCGCGGGGTCCCCATGGCATTACGCTACGACTCGTAGCGAAAGCTCGTGGCTGACCGCACGAGCGACGACCACGGCGTGGGGTGGGGACCCGGCGCCTTTGCCGGACGCTTGTTCGGCCGGCTTTCACAACGCTTTTCACACACGCGCGGGAACGGGGGAGGATAGACGCATGCAGCCACGGAACATGTCCATGAGCGGCGTCGTCGACCTCGCCGCGGTCAAGGCGGCCCAGGAGGCCAAGACCAAGGCCGAGCAGGCGCGCGCCGAAGCGGCCCGGCAGGGTGGTGCCGGCGCCGTCGCCCCGGCCGATCTGGTCATCGACGTCGACGAAGCCGGCTTCGAGCGCGATGTCCTCCAGCGGTCCGCCGAAGTCCCCGTCGTCATCGACTTCTGGGCCGAGTGGTGTCAGCCCTGCAAGCAGCTGAGCCCGGTCCTGGAGCGGCTCGCCGTCGAGTACAACGGCCGCTTCCTGCTCGCCAAGATCGACGTCGACGCCAACCAGATGCTGATGCAGCAGTTCGGGATCCAGGGGATCCCGGCGGTGTTCGCGGTCGTCGCCGGGCAGGCACTGCCGCTCTTCCAGGGCGCCGCCGGTGAGGACCAGATCCGGGGCACCCTCGACCAGTTGATCCAGGTCGCCGAGGAGCGCTTCGGGCTGACCGGCCTGACCGTCGACCCCGACGCGCAGCCGGGCGCCGCCCCGGCGGCCCGTCCCGCGATGGCGACCGGTCCCTACGACGCGCTTCTCGAAGCCGCCGTCCAAGCGCTGGACGCGGGAGACCTGGGCGGTGCGATCCAGGCCTACCAGAACGTGCTGAGCGACGACCCGGCCAACAGCGAGGCCAAACTGGGACTGGTGCAGGCCGAGTTGCTCAAGCGCGTGCAGGGGATGGACCCGCAGCGGGTGCGCGAGGAGGCGGCCGGGAAGCCGGCCGACGCCGAGGCGCAGATCGCGGCCGCCGACCTGGATCTGGTGGGCGGCCATGTCGAGGACGCCTTCGGACGGTTGATCGAGGCCGTGCAGCGCACGACCGGCGACGACCGGGACGCCGTACGACGGCGGCTCCTTGAGCTCTTCGAGGTCGTCGGCACCGACGATCCCCGGGTTGTGGGCGCGCGTCGGGCGCTGGCACGGGCGCTGTTCTGAATCACGGTCTGAACACGGTTCTGACCAGTCGCTAAACGTCACGTCCTGTGATGCCGGAGTGAAAGATTTGCCGACACGAGGTCACGGCGGCCGCTCTTTACCAAATCTTGGTAATAGCGGCCGCTGTTACTCGCAGTAAATCAGGGGCGTTGATCTGTCTGGTTCCGTCCATGGTTCAACGGCTTTGTTCTGCCCGTGGATGCCACCCAGCGTTGCTCTCCGAGACCAGCGGGTCGTCCTTCGGTTATCCGGCCGTTACTACCCAGTAACGAAGCCCCTTGTGCGGGCGGCGAGAATGCACCACGATCGGCGACGCTCGGTCCATCGCCGTACCCCGACAGCCAGTCGGGCCCGCGGGCTCATCTGGGTCCCCACCGAGCAGAGTCGGCGGCAGTGACGCCGGCTCTTGGGCAGGGGGGTCTTCGCCGTGAGGTGAAGCCTGTCCAGCAGGGTTGTGCGTGATGCGTGTCAGGCGCGACCAGT
The DNA here is from genome assembly GCF_040651615.1 of Streptomyces sp. NPDC048417. Classification (NCBI taxonomy): domain Bacteria; kingdom Bacillati; phylum Actinomycetota; class Actinomycetes; order Kitasatosporales; family Streptomycetaceae; genus Streptomyces; species Streptomyces sp. NPDC048417. The sequence goes on from NZ_JBEZKI010000030.1 coordinate 147,607, forward strand.
GGTTGTCGCTCGGGGGTGATCGCCGGTGATCGAGGTGCGGTTCGCGCCTCCGAGTGCGGGCGCTCCCCTTCCGAGGACGTAGCACTTCTCCCATCCCTGCCCGGCCGAGCCGCCGTTGGGGGCGATTCCGGGCCAGGAGATGTACGTCCGAGAAGGAGGAAATATGGAGTCCCAGGTGCGTGGCGGGACCAGATGGAAGCGGTTCGCTGTGGTCATGGTGCCCAGCGTCGCCGCCACGGCGTGTATAGGTGTCGCCCTCGCGCAGGGCGCTCTCGCCGCGTCGTTCAGCGTGTCGGGCCAGCAGTTCAAGGTCTCGGCCGACTCACTCGAAGGTGATGGCTTCCAGCAGTACGGGGCCGTCGACTCGGGGTACACCCTCGCGGGTGAGAAGACGCTTCACCCGGTGGCGGTCTCGGCGTTCAACACCGCGGAGATCACCAACCTGTGCCAGTCCGTGGTCACCCCGAACGTTCCGATCTTCGGGAACGTCAGCCTGATCCTGCACGCGGGCACCGACACGAAGAAGCCGGTCGAGGCCACCAAGCTGTACATCGACCTCGACGACCTCACCGCCGACGCGACGTTCACCAACATCAACATCGGTGTCGCCGCCAAGGACTCGACCAAGGGTCCCGGCATCAAGTCGGGCGAGGTCGCCAACAAGCAGACGAACCCGTACGGGTTCGCGCAGGAGGCGGACCACGCCTCGCTGACCGGCGTGAAGCAGACGGCGTGGGCCACCACTGCCGGAACCTTCAAGCTGAGCAATCTGCACATGTCGATCTCGACGAAGGGTGCGGAGTGCTACTAAGCACCCCGTGACGGGCGGGGGCGCCGACGGCACCCCCGCCCTCCCCCTTCTTCCCGCGGTCTTCACATGCGGTGCACGACAACGGCACCGCCCAACCACAGCACCAACACCACAGCAACGCCGCACCAGGGAGCTGTTTTCCATGAGCGCCGAGACTCCTGCCGCACCCGGCCAGTTCAGCCGCCGGAGGCTGCAGTTCCGCTCCTGGCGGGGCACGCGGCCGTTCTGGGCCGGTCTGTACATCCTGCTCGCCGGTCTTCCGATCATGTACTTCCCGTACGCGCATCTCCAGATCGGCAACCTCACGGTGGCGATGGCGACCACCGCGGGTGCCGGGTCCCTGATCATCGGCGTGCTGCTCGTCGTCCTGGGCGTCAGCGTCTGGTTCCAGAAGCACATCCGCACGTTCGCGGGAGTCGCCGCGATCCTGCTGGCGCTGGTGTCCCTTCCCGTGTCCAACTTCGGTGGCTTCATCATGGGCTTCCTCCTCGCCCTCGTCGGCGGAGCGATGGCCGTGGCCTGGTCACCGGGTGCCCCGCCGCAGCCGGAGGTCGCCTGGGCACCGGGTACGCCGCAGCCGGAGGGCGATGTTCCGCCGGCCGGGGACCACACCCCCGGCGAGGCCACCTACTTCACGGGCTCGGGCGGCGTGGGCGAGGCGAATGACCTGTCAGGAACGAGCCCGCTGAACGGGGCGAACGGGAGGCACAGTGCCGGCTGACGAGGTGACCCACGGGACTGATGTGGACGAGTCCCGTGGGAGAACCGGGCCGCGCCACGCGGCACCCAAGAAGCCGCTGTTCACCAGGTTCCACATGCCGGCCGGCAAGGCGATCGCTTCCGTGGCGATGCCGACGGCCGTGATCATGGGCATGGGGTTCACGTCGACGCTCGCGATCGCCGACACCAACAACACGGCGTCGTCGTCGAAGAGCCTTGCCGAGGACTACAAGGACTGCGTCTCCGCCCTGGACTCCGCCTCGCCCTCCGCGAGCGCGAGCGACGACTCCAAGGACTCGGCGACGCCGTCCCCCTCGGCGTCGTCCGATGCCAAGGACTCGACGTCGTCGGACTCGGACAAGGACTCGGGCAAGTCCTCGTCGTCGGATTCAGGTTCCGACGACGCGAAGACACCGACCCCGTCCGCGTCGTCCTCGTCGTCGGACGATTCGGGCTCCTCCTCGGGTTCGTCCGGCTCCGACGGCACGGCCACCCCTTCGCCGTCCGCCTCCGCGAGCAGCAGCGGCGGCGGCCTGCTGGACTCCATCGGGGACGCGATCACGGGCGTCCTCGGCGGCGGCAGCACGACGGGTTCGTCCTCGTCGGACTCCACCGCGAGCGCCACCCCCTCGCCGTCGGCGTCCTCCGACTCGTCGTCCTCGTCGAGCAAGGACAGCGGCTCCGACACGGTGTCCAAGACCGTCAAGAAGGTCACGGACACCGTGAAGGACACCACCGACACGGCGACCAAGGCGGCCGGCGAGGTCACCAAGGACGCCACCAAGGCGGCCGACGACGCCACCGCGTCCGCCACCGCCTCGCCGAGCCCGTCCGCGAGCTCCAGCACATCGGCCGACGACTGCAAGGTCGCCACCGACGACGTGAGCGGCGTCGACAACAAGGTGGCGGTGGCGGACGACCCCTGGTATCTGAATGCCAGTTCGCTGCTGCTGAAGAGCGCCGACTACCAGGGTGTCGTGGAGGTGAAGACGGCCAGCGGCAAGACCAAGAAGGTGCTGAAATACGTCATCTCCGGCGGCACCGACATCGGCGACCTGCACCAGACGGTCAAGGACACGACCCTCGGCAAGACCTACCACGTGCAGGCCGCGTCCGGTTCGACGTCCACGATCCGCGACGGCGACACCACGATGTACACCGAGTCGATCTCGGGCAACCTGTTCGGTCTGATCCCGATCACGTTCGACCCGGACAACCCGCCGCCGTTGAACATCCCGCTGATCTACTTCACCAACGTGAAGGTCGTCCAGGCGGCCCAGTTCGGCGGCACCCTGCACGTCCCCGGGATGCACGTCTACACCACCGACGGAACCGGCTGAGCGCCGCCCACAGACCCGTTCGGGAGCCGCGCACAGAGCTGTGGCCCGGTCGTCCGCCTCGCGCGGGGACCGGGCCACAGTGCTGGGCGCGTCCTCGGGCAGCGCCGGCACAGACCTCGTGGTGAGCCGACGCCGCCGACGAGAGGGAGCGCCCTCCATGGCCGACAGACCGCTGAGGGCGCCCCCCTGCCACAGGGAGCGCCCTCAGTGTCGTACAAGGCCCCTCAGAGGGCCGTCACTTGGCGGTGCCGCCGACGTGGTGGACGCGGAGCATGTTGGTGGTGCCCGGGACGCCGGGGGGCGAACCGGCCGTGATGATCACGGTGTCGCCGGAGTGGAAGCGCTTGATCTTCGCGAGTTCCTGGTCGACCATGTCGACCATCTCGTCCGTGCTGTTCACGAACGGCACCACGTGCGACTCCACGCCCCAGCTGAGCGCGAGCTGGTTGCGGGTGTTCTCGTCGGTGGTGAAGGCGATGATCGGCTGCTGGGCGCGGTAGCGGGAGAGGCGGCGGGCGGTGTCGCCGGACTGGGTGAAGGCGACCAGGCCGCGGCCGCCGAGGAAGTCGGCGATCTCGCAGGCCGCACGGGCCACCGAACCACCCTGCGTACGCGGCTTCTTGCCCGGGACGAGCGGCTGCAGCCCCTTGCTCAGCAGCTCCTGCTCCGCCGCGACGACGATCTTCGACATCGTCTTGACGGTCTCCACCGGGTAGGCGCCGACCGAGGACTCCGCCGAGAGCATGACCGCGTCCGCGCCGTCCAGGATCGCGTTGGCCACGTCGGAGGCCTCGGCGCGGGTCGGCCGGGAGTTGGTGATCATCGACTCCATCATCTGGGTCGCCACGATCACCGGCTTGGCGTTGCGCCGGCACAGCTCGATCAGGCGCTTCTGCACCATGGGGACCTTCTCGAGCGGGTACTCGACGGCGAGGTCGCCACGGGCCACCATGACGGCGTCGAACGCCATCACGACGCCCTCCATGTTCTCCACCGCCTGCGGCTTCTCCACCTTGGCGATGACGGGGACCCGGCGGCCCTCCTCGTCCATGACCCGGTGGACGTCGTCGACGTCCTTGGCGTCCCGGACGAAGGACAGGGCGACCAGGTCGCAGCCCATGCGCAGCGCGAACCGCAGGTCCTCGATGTCCTTGTCGCTCAGCGCGGGCACGTTGACGGCCGTGCCGGGCAGGTTGATGCCCTTGTGGTCGGAGACGACACCGCCCTCGATGACGATCGTCTTCACCCGCGCGCCCTCGACGTCCAGGACCTTCAGCTCGACGTTGCCGTCGTTGATGAGGATCTGGTCGCCGCGCGAGACATCGCCCGGCAGGCCCTTGTAGGTCGTACCGCAGATGTGCTTGTCGCCCGGGACGTCCTCGGTCGTGATGACGAACTCGTCACCGCGCTCCAGCTCGACCGGGCCCTCGGCGAAGGTCTCCAGACGGATCTTCGGGCCCTGCAGGTCGGCGAGGACCCCGATGGCCCGGCCGGTCTCCTTGGAGGCGGCCCGGACACGGTCGTAGCGGCCCTGGTGCTCGGCGTGCGAGCCGTGGCTGAAATTGAACCGGGCCACGTTCATGCCGGCCTCGATCATGGCGACGAGCATCTCGTGGGTGTCGACCGCGGGGCCGAGAGTACAGACGATTTTCGAACGGCGCATGGGGCGATCCTATCGGTTTGTTTCGCTGCGGAATATTCCGTCTGGCGGAAGATACAAATGGGCGCCGATATGCTCAGCTGTTATTTCTGCCGGCGCCGACCAGCGCGTACGTCTGGGTGGCGATCTCCAGTTCCTCGTCCGTCGGCACCACGGCGACGGCGACGCGCGCGTCCGCCGGCGATATCAGCCGCGGCCCGTCCGCCCGTACGGCGTTCAGCGCCGGATCGACGGCCAGTCCCAGCCCCTCCAGCCCGGCCACGGCCGCCTCCCGCACGGGCGCCGCGTTCTCGCCGACCCCCGCCGTGAACGCCACCGCGTCCACCCGGCCGAGCACGGCGTAGTAGGCGCCGATGTACTTCTTCAGGCGGTGAATGTAGATGTCGAAGGCGAGCTTCGCCTGTTCGTCGCCCTCGTCGATCCGGCGCCGGATCTCCCGCATGTCGTTGTCACCGCACAGTCCGAACAGACCGCTCCCCTTGTTGAGAAGAGTGTCGATCTCATCCATGGACATTCCGCCAACACGCGCCAAATGGAAAATGACGGCGGGATCCAGATCACCGGAACGCGTACCCATCACCAGCCCCTCCAAGGGCGTCAGGCCCATGGAGGTGTCCACGCACCGGCCGCCCTCGACCGCCGAGGCGGACGCCCCGTTGCCGAGATGCAGCACGATGACGTTCACCTCTTCAGGTGTCCTTCCCAGCAGCCGCGCGGTCGCCCGGGAGACATAGGCGTGCGAGGTGCCGTGAAAGCCGTAGCGGCGGATCCGGTGCCGGTCGGCGATCTTCGGATCGATCGCGTAGCGGGCCGCGGACTCCGGCATGGCCGTGTGGAACGCCGTGTCGAAGACGGCGACCTGCGGCAGGTCCGGGCGCAGTGCCCGCGCGGTACGGATACCGGTCAGGTTGGCCGGGTTGTGCAGCGGGGCGACCGGGATCAGCCGCTCGATCTCGGTGAGCACCTCGTCGTCGACGACGGTCGGCTCGGTGAAGAACATCCCGCCGTGCACCACCCGGTGCCCGATCGCCGCCAGCTTGGGCGAGTCAAGGCCGAGCCCGTCCCTGGACAGCTCCTCCGCCACGGCCTTCAGGGCCGCGTCGTGGTCGGCGATCGGCCCGCTGTGCTCACGGGTGTCTCCGCCGGCGAGACAGGTGTGCCTGAGCCGCGAGGTCTGCTCGCCGATGCGCTCGACGAGGCCCACCGCCAGCCGGCTGCTGTCCCGCATGTCCAGCAGCTGGTACTTCAGCGACGAGGAGCCGGAGTTGAGGACGAGGACACGGGTGGGGCTCACTGGGCGGTTGCCTTCTCGCTGGGGGACGGACTCGGGTTCTGGGCCTGGATCGCCGTGATGGCGACGGTGTTGACGATGTCCTGGACGAGGGCGCCCCGGGACAGGTCGTTGACGGGCTTGCGCAGTCCCTGGAGCACCGGTCCGACGGCGATCGCGCCGGCCGACCGCTGCACGGCCTTGTAGGTGTTGTTGCCGGTGTTGAGGTCCGGGAAGATCAGCACACTGGCCTGACCGGCGACCTCCGAGCCCGGCAGCTTGGTCGCCGCGACACTCGGCTCCACGGCGGCGTCGTACTGAATGGGACCCTCGATCTTCAGATCGGGTCTGCGCGAGCGCGCCAGCTCGGTCGCCTCCCGCACCTTGTCCACGTCCGCCCCCGAACCGGACGTACCCGTGGAGTACGACAGCATCGCGATCCGCGGCTCCACCCCGAACTGGGCGGCGGTGGCGGCCGACTGGATGGCGATGTCGGCGAGCTGCTCGGCGTTCGGGTCCGGGTTGACCGCGCAGTCGCCGTAGACCAGCACCTTGTCGGCGAGGCACATGAAGAACACGGACGAGACGATCGACGAACCCGGCTTGGTCTTGATGATCTCGAAGGCCGGGCGGATGGTCGCCGCCGTGGAGTGCACGGAACCGGAGACCATGCCGTCCGCCAGCCCCTCCTGGACCATCAGGGTGCCGAAGTAGTTGACGTCGGTGACCACGTCGTACGCCAGCTCCACCGTCACGCCCTTGTGGGCGCGGAGCAGGGCGTACTGCTCGGCGAAGGCGTCGCGCAGTTCGGAGGTGGCCGGGTCGGTCAGCTGGGCGTCCGCGAGGTCGATCCCGAGGTCGGCGGCCTTCTTGCGGATCTGGTCGACGGGGCCGAGGAGGGTCAGGTCGCAGACGCCCCGGCGCAGCAGCACCTCGGCCGCGTGCAGCACCCGCGTCTCGGTGCCCTCCGGCAGCACCACCCGCCGCTTGTCCGTACGCGCCTGTTCGAGCAGCTTGTGCTCGAACATCATCGGGGTGAGCCGGCCGCTGCTCGGCGCCGAGACCTCCTTGTTGAGGCCGGCGGTGTCGACGTACCGCTCGAACAGGCCGAGCGCCGTCTCGGCCTTGCGCGGGGTGGCCGCGTTCAGCTTGCCCTCCAGGGAGAACAGCTGGGCGGCGGTCGGGAAGCTGTTGCCCGGCACCGACAGGACCGGGGTGCCCGGGGCGAGCCGGGCGGCCAGGGTGAGGATCTCGTCGGAGGGCCGCTCGTTCAGGGTGAGCAGCACGCCGGCTATCGGCGGGGTGCCGGCGCTGTGCGCGGCGAGCGAGCCGACGACCAGGTCGGCGCGGTCGCCGGGGGTCACCACCAGGCAGCCCGGGGTCAGCGCGGGCAGGAAGTTCGGCAGCATCGCGCCGCCGAAGACGAAGTCCAGCGTGTCCCGGGCCAGGCCCGAGTCGTCGCCGAGCAGCACCTTCGCGCCGAGCGCGTGGCTGATCTGGGCGACCGTCGGCGCGGACAGCGCGGGCTCGTCCGGCAGCACGTACGCCGGTACCGGCAGCCGGTCGGTGATCCGCTCGGCTATGTCGTCGCGGTCCTCGCGGGCGACCCGGTTGGCGACCATCGCCAGCACGTCACAGCCGAGGCCGTCGTACGCCCGGAACGCGTTGCGGGTCTCCGCGAGCACCGACTCGGCGCTCTGGTCGCGGCCGCCGACCACCGGGATCACGGAGGCGCCGAACTCGTTGGCGAGCCGGGCGTTGAGGGACAGCTCGTCCGGGAACTGGGTGTCGGCGAAGTCGGTGCCGAGGACGAGGACGACGTCGTAGGCGCGGGCGACCAGGTGGAAGCGGTCGACGAGGGTGGAGACCAGCTCGTCGACGCCCTGCTCCGCCTGGAGGGCGGACGCCTCGTGGTACTCCATGCCGTAGACGGTCGCCGGGTCCTGGGAGAGCCGGTACCGCGCACGCAGCAGCTCGAACAGACGGTCGGGCCTGTCGTGGACGAGAGGGCGGAAGACGCCGACCCGGTCGACCTGCCGGGTCAGGAGCTCCATCATGCCCAGCTCCACGACCTGGCGGCCGTCACCGCGGTCGATCCCGGTCACGTACACGCTGCGCGTCACGTGTGCACTCCGTTTCCTGTGTCTCGTCTCCGGCACAAAAGTCTTCGGCATAAAAATCGCCCACCGAGGTGAGCAGAACCCTCTTGACAATACCCCTGGCGCCGGATAAGGCGCCCGTCAGGATTTCACCCGCCCGCGCGGCATGAAACAATCGGATCGGCTCACCGGTAACGACAGCGAGCAGGAGACACACCACCATGCGCATCGGAGTTCTCACCGCAGGCGGCGACTGCCCCGGCCTGAACGCCGTCATCCGATCGGTGGTACACCGCGCAGTCGCACAGTACGACGACGAGGTCATCGGTTTCGAGGACGGCTTCCGGGGTCTGCTCGAGGGCCACTACCGCCCCCTCGACCTGGACGCCGTCGGCGGCATCCTGGCCCGCGGCGGCACGATCCTGGGATCGTCGCGGCTGGAGCGGGACCGCCTCCGCGAAGCCTGCGAGCGGGCCACCGACATGGCCGAGGAGTTCGGCATCGACGTGCTGATCCCGATCGGCGGCGAGGGCACGCTGACGGCGGCACGCATGCTGTCCGACGCCGGCCTGCCGGTCGTGGGCGTCCCGAAGACCATCGACAACGACATCTCCTCGACCGACCGCACGTTCGGCTTCGACACGGCGGTGGGTGTCGCCGCGGAGGCGATGGACCGGCTGAAGACCACCGCCGAGTCCCACCAGCGGGTGATGGTCGTCGAGGTGATGGGCCGGCACGCCGGGTGGATCGCCCTGGAGTCCGGGATGGCGGCCGGCGCCCACGGCATCTGCCTGCCCGAGCGGCCCTTCGACCCCGCCGACCTGGTCAAGATGGTCGAGAAGCGGTTCGCCCGCGGCAAGAAGTTCGCCGTGGTGTGCGTGGCCGAGGGCGCGCATCCCGCCGAGGGCTCGATGGACTACGGCAAGGGCGAGATCGACCTGTACGGCCACGAGCGCTTCCAGGGCATCGGTACGGCACTGGCGTACGAGCTGGAGCGGCGGCTCGGCAAGGAGGCCAAGCCGGTCATCCTCGGGCACGTGCAGCGGGGCGGCACGCCGACGGCCTACGACCGTGTCCTCGCGACCCGGTTCGGCTGGCACGCCGTGGAGGCGGCGCACCAGGGCGAGTTCGGGAAGATGACGGCGCTGCGGGGGACGGACATCGTGATGGTGCCGCTCGCGGAGGCGGTGACCGAGTTGAAGACGGTGCCGAAGGACCGGATGGACGAGGCGGAGTCCGTTTTCTAGGGCCGTGGCAGGCAACGTTTGCCCGTGAAGGAGCGGCGCCGGTGCGTGCTCTCGGCGTGCCGGACGGAGGCCCTCGTACTGGACGTACTTGGGTCTTCGGCTGGTGCGGCGAGAGTGCGTGCCGGGCGTCGCG
>NZ_JBEZKI010000031.1:0-71284 GCF_040651615.1 Streptomyces sp. NPDC048417
CCGGACAGAACAGCCGGAAGACAGCCCAGCAGGGCGTCAGTCAGTGCCCGAGCCACGACCACCGGAACCTGAGTATCAGCATCAATGTCAGTGCCGGGTGCTTCACTTTTCGCAGGGGTTCGAGCGGGTGCGGGACCGGGTCCCGTCCGGGATGTCGTCGTCATGCGTCCGAGCGTGGCGAGGGGCCGGTACGGGTGCCGAGAGCCCGCCGATGCTGGTACTGGCAGCACCTGGCAGAGCGCGGGTGCTGCGCCCACGATGGAGGACGTGACGACGGGGGGCGTGACGATGAGGACGACAGCACACCGCCGCAGGCCGGAGCTGGCCGCGTTCCTGCGCAGCAGGCGGGCCCGGGTGACACCGGCCGACATGGGGATGCCGCCGGGGCTGCGGCGGCGTACTCCGGGGCTGCGCCGGGAAGAGGTCGCCCAGCTCTCGGGCGTGGGGGTGACCTGGTACACGTGGCTGGAGCAGGGCCGGCCGATCAACGCGTCGCCGCAGGTGCTGGACGCGGTGGCGCGGACACTGCGGCTGGACGCGCCGGAGCGGGAGCATCTGTACCGGCTGGCGGAGGTGCCGTACGCGGCGGCGCCGGAGGGTCTGTCCCGGTCGGTCGGCGCGGAGGTGCAGGGCATCATCGACGCCCTGCACCCGCTGCCCGCGGTGGTGTACACGTCGCGGTACGACGTGCTGGCCACCAACCCGGCATACCGGGACCTGTTCCTGGTGCCCGAGACGGTGCGGATCGGTGTGCCGAACGTTCTGTGGACGTTGTTCACGGTGTCGGAGGAGGCCTGCCCGGTGGTGCACCGGGAGCGTGAACTGCCGGTGATGGTGGCGACTCTGCGCTCCTGCTACGGCAGACATGTCGGAGAGCCGGCCTGGGAGGAGTTCATACAGGCGTTGTCCGGGGCGAGTGCGTACTTCGCCCGGTTGTGGGCGAGCGGTGCGGTGGCACAGCCGGGGCCGCGGGTGAAGACGTTCCGTCATGAGGCGGTGGGCGAGCTGCGGATGACGTCGCAGTCGCTGTCGATCGACGGGATGCCGGAGTCCCGGATCGTGGTCTACACGCCGGAGGACGAACGGACGCGGGAGCAGGTCGCGTTGCTGCGGGAGCGCAGGGAGCGGCTGTGGCCGGTGACCGGCGCCGAGATCATCCAGAAGCACACACAAAATCCCGCCCTCTGAAGAGGACGGGATTTTCTCACCGATCTTTGACAACTCGACAGTGTGTGGAGTGTCGATCTGTGGAGCTAAGGAGAATTGAACTCCTGACCTCCTGCATGCCATGCAGGCGCTCTACCAACTGAGCTATAGCCCCTCGTGTTCTTCCCGTCTTTCCGCTCGGCGGGGCGAACAAGAAGAACTTTAGCCTGCGACCTGCCGGAAAGTGAAATCCGGGTCCCGGGGCGGGACGGGCGGCCGGAGGACCGTCGGCCGACGGCCGAAAAGGGCTCTCAGTCGTCGTCGCCGAGGACCGGCTCCGGGAGGGTGCCCGCGTTGTGCTCCAGGAGCCGCCAGCCGCGGGCGCCTTCGCCGAGCACGGACCAGCAGCAGTTGGTGAGGCCGCCGAGGCTCTCCCAGTGCTGGGACTCCAGGCCGAGGAGGCGGCCGATGGTGGTGCGGATGGTCCCGCCGTGGCTGACCACCACCAGGGTGCCGTCCTCGGGGAGCTTCTCGGCGTGCCGGAGCACGACGGGGGCGGCCCGGTCGGCGACCTCGGTCTCCAGTTCGCCGCCGCCGCGGCGGACCGGCTCGCCGCGCTTCCAGGCGGCGTACTCGTCGCCGTGGTGGGCGATGATCTCCTCGTGGGTGAGGCCCTGCCACACGCCCGCGTAGGTCTCGCGCAGCGCCTCGTCGCGGATCACGTCGAGGCCGGTGAGCTCGGCGAGCTGGGCGGCTGTGTCGGATGCCCGCCTCAGGTCGGAGGAGACGATCGTGTCGGGGCTCAGGGAGGCGAGCAGGCGGGCCGCGCGGCGGGCCTGGCCGATGCCGGTCTCGGTGAGCTCGACGTCGGTGGAGCCCTGGAAGCGGCGCTCCACGTTCCAGGAGGTCTGGCCGTGCCGCCACAGGATGATGCGGCGGCCGCGTCCCTTGCGGTCGGTGACCTCGCCCGTGGCGCTCATCACCACTCCCCGGCCGGCTCGTCGGCGTCCTCGGCGGCCTTCAGCTCGGCGTGCTCCCTTGCCTTGCCTCGGGTCGCCTTGGCGTCGGCGGGCAGCTCGATCTCGGGGCAGTCCTTCCACAGCCGCTCCAGGGCGTAGAAGACGCGCTCCTCGCTGTGCTGGACGTGGACGACGATGTCGACGTAGTCGAGCAGGATCCAGCGGGAGTCGCGGTCGCCCTCGCGGCGCACCGGCTTGGCGCCGAGTTCCTTCTGGAGGCGCTCCTCGATCTCGTCGACGATCGACTTGACCTGGCGGTCGTTGGGCGCGGAGGCCAGCAGGAAGGCGTCCGTGATCGACAGGACGTCGCTGACGTCGTAGGCGATGACGTCGTGGGCGAGCTTGTCGGCGGCCGCCTGTGCGGCGGCGGTGATGAGCTCGAGGGAACGGTTGGTGGCGGTCACTACATGGCTTTCCGTCGGCGGTCGTTTGACCTCAAGGGTCTCACGGACCGCCGGGCGCACCCCACGTGATTACCGCGTCACGTGGGGTGCGGGGGGCGTGCTCAGGAGGAGGACGGTTTGTAGTCCTGGCCGAGGACGACCGAGACGTCGGCGCCCGAGCCGACCGTGCCCCTGGCGACGGCGCCGGTGCCCAGGCCGAGGGTCTTGGCGACCTCGGTGGCGTTCTCCTTGTCGGCGGCGTCGGAGTACAGCACCTTGGAGGCGGCCTGGGAGCCGGAGGCCGTACCGCCTTCCAGGAAGGTGTAGCCGCCGTTGACGAGGACCACGCGGGCCTTGTCGGTGTTGTCCTTGACGCCGGTGGCGTTCTGGACGGAGACCCGGACCGCGGAGTCCGCGGAGGGGCTCTTGGCGGTGCCGCCGAGGATGTCCTTGACCACGCTGGAGCTGGTCTGGGCGCTGAGGGTGCCGTCGCTCTGGACGGGCAGCAGGGCGGTCTTGTAGTCGCCGCCCTTGGCGAGGTCGGCGAGCTTGGCGAGGAAGGTGCCGAGGTCCTTGTCGGTCAGCGAGGGGTCGAGGATCTGCGCGAGGGTCTGCACAGTGACCGTGGCGGCCGAGGAGTCGGAGGACATCTTGCGCAGCACGCCCTGCATGACCTGCCCGAACCGCTCCAGCTGGGCGTTCTGGGCCTCGCCGGAGGCGCGGTAGGTGGCGTAGGCGACGGCGGCCTTGCCGCTGAGGGTCTGGTCCTTGCCCTTGTGGACCAGAGGTGCCTCGCCCTTCTTCTTGGCGTCCGGGTCGGGGACGTCGGCGTCGGTGTCGATGTCGATGTTGCCGACGAGTTCGACGAGGTTTTGCAGGTAGGGGGTGTCCAGGCGCCAGGTGCCCTCGATGTTGGTGCCGAGGACGGTGTCGAGCTGGTCGCGGGTCCCGGAGGAGCCGTCGTCGCCGACGGACTTGGCGAGGGTCGTGGTGGTGCCGTCGTCGTCGGTCATGGCGAGCGAGTTGGGCAGCAGGACAGTGGTGCCTTGCTTGGTGGTGGTGTTGTCGACGAGCAGGGCGGTCGAGGTGCCGCCGCCGCTGGTGTTGTGCAGGTGGACGACGACCACGTCGCGTTTCTGGGCGGCCGCGGACGTCGTCGTACCGCCCTTGGAGCCGGAGGAGGACAGGCCGGGCAGTTTTCCGGCGTACCAGAGGTAGCCGGCGCCGCCGACGGCGACCAGGGCGAGGACGACGACCAGGGCGATCATGCGGCTGCGGGCGCGGCGCTTGGCCTCCTCGCGGCGCTCGGTGCGGTTCTCGGTGAAGTTGAGCCAGTCGATGACGTCCTCGGAGTCACCGTCCGGGACCTCGACGAACGCGAACTGCTCGGTGTGGTAGTCCCGTTCGTCCCCGGGGGCCTGCCGGGGACCGGCGGGTTCCGCGACGGGCCCGGCCTGCTGCGGGATGTGCGCGGTCTGCTCGGCGACCCGGGGCTGCCGGCCGCTGGTGGCGGCCTGCCCGTAGGGGTCGTAGACGGGCTGGCCGCCGGTGCCGTACGGGTCGTAGGCGGGCGTGACCGGCTGCTGCCCGGTGTCGTGAACGGGGGGGACGGGGGCCTGCTGCCCGGTGTCGTACGACGGCGGGCCCTGCCGGCCGGTGTCGTACGGCTGCGTGCCCTGCCGGCCGTCTCCGGCGTACGGGTCGTAGCCGTAGCCCTGTCCGGCGTACGGATCGTACGTCTGCTGTTGCTGTGCCGGGATCTGGCGGTACACCGGCTGCCCGTACTCGTCGTAGCCGACGAGTTCGTACTGGTCGCTTCCGTAGCCCGCGTCGTATCGGTCGTTCACCGGTGCCCCTCTCGGCTCACTCGCCGCGGTACAGCTCGCGCTTGTCGATGTAGCGCACGACTCCGTCCGGCACCATGTACCAGATGGGGTCGCTCTTGGCGACTCTCGCACGGCAGTCTGTGGAGGAGATGGCGAGCGCGGGAACCTCCACCAGCGAGACGCCGCCCTCCGGGAGACCGCGGTCGGTCAGTTGGTGGCCGGGCCGGGTGCAGCCGATGAAGTGGGCCAGGGAGAAGAGTTCCTCCGAGTCCCGCCAGGTGAGGATCTGGCCGAGGGCGTCGGCGCCGGTGATGAAGAAGAGGTCGGCGTCGGGGTTGAGGGCGCGCAGGTCGCGCAGGGTGTCGACGGTGTAGGTGGGACCGCCGCGGTCGATGTCGATACGGCTGACGGAGAACTGCGGGTTCTCCGCGGTCGCGATCACCGTCATCAGATAGCGGTCCTCGGCCGGTGAGACCTTGCGGTGGGTCTTCTGCCACGGCTGCCCGGTCGGCACGAACACCACCTCGTCGAGGTGGAACTGGGCGGCGACCTCGCTGGCCGCCACGAGGTGCCCGTGGTGGATCGGGTCGAACGTCCCGCCCATCACACCGAGGCGGCGTTTGCCGGTGTGCGAGGGGCCCGCGGGGGTGTACCGCGGGGTCGTCACCGTGTCCTCGGCGGCATCGGCCGCGTCATGCGCCGGACCGGTAGGCATGTCCTGCTCTCCCATGCGTGCAGACCCTACCGGCCCGGCCCGTGGGCCCCGCCCCGAGGACGGGTGCCGGGCTCGGCCGCCGGCTCAGCGGTCGCGGTTGAAACGGGTGGTGATCCACAGCAGGAGCAGCAGGATGATGAACGCGCTGCCACCGGTGACGAGCGGGTTGAGGCTGTTGTGGTTGCCGCCGTGCTCCTCGCCCTCGGCGGCGAGGGTGACCAACTGGGCAGCGGCGCTGTGAAGATTCATCATCTGCGGCAGGACCTATCGCGTGTGGACGGGATAAAGACGTCGGCCCATCGTATGCGGGCGGCCCGGCGACGATCACGCCGACTCCTCCGTTGAGCCGACTCCTCGGGTCCGTCGGGCCGGCTCCTCGGTCATACCGGCTCCCTCGGCCACACGGGGTGGGGAACGATCCCGGCGGCTCAGTCGTCCTTCTGTCTGTACCCGCGCAGCAGGAACCAGGCCGTCAGCGCGCAGCCCAGGAACATGACGATCAGAACGACCCGCAGCAGGTCGCCCGAGCCCTGTTGATGGGCGGCGCTCGCGGCCTGGGTGAGCCAGGCGGCTCGGGGGTTGTGCTCCATGAGGCACTCCTTCGGCTGTACTGCCCGTCCACGGTATCTCCGCCTAGGCTGGGCCCTGCTTCGGGGGCACGGTGGGCACACTCACGCACATGGGGGATGACATGTCCGACGACGGCCACGAGCGACACGGGCACGAGCGGGTGCCGAGCAGGCAGCGCAGGCGGTTCCCGGGGATCTCCTCGCGCGCGTACGAGCATCCTGCCGACCGTTCGGCCCTGGTGGCGCTGCGCAAGCTGAGCGGCTTCGACACGGTCTTCAAGGCGCTCAGCGGACTGCTTCCGGAGCGGAGCCTGAGGCTGCTGTTCCTGTCCGACTCGGTCCGTGTGTCGGACCAGCAGTTCGCACACCTGAACGACATGCTGCGGGACGCCTGTTACATCCTGGACCTGGAGAAGGTCCCGCCGATGTACGTCAACCAGGACCCGCAGCCCAACGCGATGTGCATCGGCCTGGACGAGCCGATCATCGTCGTCACCACGGGGCTCGTCGAACTGCTCGACGAGGAGGAGATGCGTGCGGTCGTCGGGCACGAGGTGGGGCACGCGCTGTCCGGGCATTCGGTGTACCGCACGATCCTGCTGTTCCTGACGACGCTGGCGCTGCGCGTCGCCTGGATCCCGCTGGGCAATCTGGCGATCATGGCGATCGTGACGGCGCTGCGGGAGTGGTTCCGCAAGTCGGAGCTGTCCGCCGACCGGGCGGGGCTGCTGGTGGGGCAGGATCCGCGGGCTTCGATGCGTGGGCTGATGAAGATCGCGGGCGGCAACCACCTGCACGAGATGAACGTGGACGCGTTCCTGCAGCAGGCCGAGGAGTACGAGGCCGGGGGCGATCTGCGCGACTCGGTGCTGAAGATCCTGAACGTGCTGCCGCGCTCGCACCCCTTCACCACGGTCCGCGCGGCCGAGCTGAAGAAGTGGGCCGAGTCCCGTGACTACCAGCGGATCATGGACGGTCACTATCCGCGGCGGGACGGGGACAAGGACACCTCGGTCAGCGACTCGTTCAAGGAGTCGGCGGCGAGCTATGCGAGCGATGTGAAGAGCTCCAAGGACCCGCTGATGAAGCTGGTCACGGACATAGCGGGCGGGGCCGGCGGCCTGGGCGGCCGGGTCAAGCGCGGCTTCGAGGGGTTCACGAGCGCGTCGCCCCCCAAGGACGCTGCCTCGAAGGACACTGCCTCGAAGGACGCTCCCCCGCAGGACGCGCCGTCTCAGGACGGTCCCGCGCAGGAGGCTCCCCCGCAGGACGAGGAGTAGCGGGGGCTCGTCAGACCTTCGGTTCGGCCCCGGCGGCCAGCGTCCCGCACAGGGCGGTGGCGCTGTCCGTGGCGTACGGGTTGGTGCCCGCCGGGCCGCCCGCCCTGGCCGTCTCGCCGGCCAGCAGCGGGTGCAGGTGGTCGGCGGAGTCCCCGGCGCAGGACAGCGGGCCGGCCTGGACGTAGGAGACGACCAGCTGGGTCTGGCGCAGGCGCAGGTCGTCCCGGTCGAAGCGGAAGGTCAGCTCGCGGCGGACGGTGAACAGGGAGATCTGGGAGCCGGCCGGGGCGCCGGTGGCCCGCAGTGCGTAGACGAGGGTGTGGTCGGCGGTGACCTCCAGGGTGGCCGAGTCGGTCTCGGTGGCCTGCATGCTGCCCTGGACGCGGATCTTCGGATCGGCGAGCTCGGCGCGGGTGGGGTCGAAGCGGACCAGCCATCCGGTGGGCGCGTGCCGTCCGTCCGCCGCGGGGTGGTCGAGGCTCTGGTCGAACTGGTCGAGCTGCCCGGGGTCGAGCAGCACCCGCGCGGGCCGTACCTCGCTGCTGTCGAGGACCTCGGGGTAGAGCGCGGAGCGGACGATGAAGTCCTTGGCGGTGGTCAGGGCGGTGACGACCTGACTGTCGGAGAAGTGCGCGGTGCTGCGGGCGGGCGGCAGCGGTATCCCCTCGGCACCGACCTCGTACTCTGCGGCGGGGCTGTGCGCGAACAGGGTCTCGGCGTCCGCGGCGCCGGGCACCTTGCCCTGCGGGGCGAGCGGGACCACGGTCATCCGCAGGGGTTCGACGGGCCGCTGGGCCTCCTGGGTGCCGTAGGGGTGGCGGACGCCCATGTAGATCGCGGTGCCGAAGGCGACGAGGATCAGCAGGACGAGGATCAGGGCCTGCCGGGTGAGGCCCCGGCGCAGGGGCGGACGGCGGCGTACGGCGGGGGCGTGGTCGGCCATGCGTTCGCGCGCGGAGGACTCCTGGAGGCGGGCAGCGCGAACGAACGATTCGTCGAAGACGACGGATCGGTATTCGTCCTCTCCACCCACGGGGCCGCCCTCGGGTGTCCCCTCGGGTGGGTCCACAGGCCCGCCCATACTCTCAGAGTAGGTCTCGGAAGCCTCAGGTAAACGCCCAGCTACACGACAACTTCTGACAGGTTCTCACCAGAACGGGCAATCGCCGCTCAGGGGGTGCGCGGGACCGCGGAGACCGCCGGCTGGGCGGGCGGGGAGTACTCGGCGGACGCGGAGGGTGCCGCCGCGGTGCCCTGTTCCAGGCCGGTGGAGGGGGGCCTGGGCACTTGGTCGCGGCTGCCGCCCGAGGAGGCGCCGCGGTAGACGGCCGCGAAGGCCAGCGCGACCATGCCGATGCCCATGACGACGGCGAGCACCCAGGCGACGGGACGGTGCCAGCGGACGTGCTTGCCGTACGTCCCCGCGGTGCCGTACCGGTCTTCGAGTACGTCGGGGTCGTCCAGGTCGTCGAGGTCGGCGCCGTGGCCGAAATCGGGGCCGTAGCCGTCGTCGTAGAGCTCGCCTCTGGCATGGGCGCGGCGGGCCTCGGCCTCGGAGGCCTCGGCTCTGGCCTGTGCGGCGGCAAGGAGGCGTTCGACCGCGGTCGGCTCGTGGATCACGGCCGCCTTCACGAAGGCCTCGTCGAAGACCACGGAGTCGAACTCTTCGTCCGACATCCCGCGGTCATGGTCGTCGTCGGGCTCCCAGCCGTCAGGGAACGGCGTGCCCCCCACGTCCTCCGGCACGGATCCAGAGTAGACCTGGGGGGTCAATTTGGGCAGACGGTATGGAAATTCATAGGCCCTGTGAGACGCCTCTCACGCCCGTGCCCGGGCCTGCACGCCCTCCCGCGCGCCCGCACGCCGCGGGGCGTGCGCGGCTGGGCCATACGGGTGTCAGCGGCGGATGTGGCCGTCACCGGTGACGATGTACTTGGTACTGGTCAGCTCCGGCAGGCCCATGGGGCCGCGGGCGTGCAGCTTCTGGGTGGAGATGCCGATCTCGGCGCCGAAGCCGAACTGGCCGCCGTCGGTGAAGCGGGTGGAGGCGTTCACGGCGACGGTGGTGGAGTCGACCAGCTGGGTGAAGCGGCGGGCGGCCTGCTGGGAGGTGGTGACGATCACCTCGGTGTGCCCGGAGGTCCACAGCCGGATGTGCTCGACGGCCCGGTCGAGGGAGTCGACGACGGCGGCGGCGATGTCGTACGACAGGTACTCGGTCTCCCAGTCCTCCGGGACTGCCTCGACGACGGTCGCCTTGGAGTCCTTGGCATAGGCCAGCACGCGTTCGTCGGCGTGGACGGTGACGCCGGCCTCGGCGAGGGCGTCCAGGGCGCGCGGCAGGAACTCGGGGGCGATGTCCTGGTGGACGAGGAGGGTCTCGGCGGCGTTGCAGACGCTGACCCGCTGCGCCTTGGAGTTGATCAGGATGTCGATCGCCATGTCGATGTCCGCGTGCGCGTCGACGTAGACGTGACAGTTTCCGGTGCCGGTCTCGATGACGGGGACCTTGGACTCCATGACGACGGTCTGGATGAGGGAGGCGCCGCCGCGCGGGATGAGGACGTCGACGAGGCCGCGGGCGCGCATCAGCTCGTGGACGGACTCGCGGCCCTCGCCCGGCACCAGCTGGACGGCGTCGGCGGGCAGCCCGGCGCCGCCGACGGCGTCGCGCAGGACGCGGACGAGGGCGGTGTTGGACTCGTAGGCGGAGGCGGAGCCGCGCAGCAGGACGGCGTTGCCGGACTTCAGGCAGAGGACGGCCGCGTCCACGGTGACGTTCGGGCGGGCCTCGTAGATGATGCCGACGACGCCGAGCGGGACACGGACCTGGCGCAGGTCGATGCCGTTGGGGAGGGTGGAGCCGCGGACCACCTCGCCGACCGGGTCGGGCAGCTTCGCGACGTCACGGACGTCGGAGGCGATGGCGCGGACCCGCTCCGGGGTGAGGGTGAGGCGGTCGACGATCGCCTCACTGGTGCCGTTCTCGCGGGCCTTGGCGATGTCCTTGGCGTTGGCCTCGACGATCTCGCTCGTACGGACCTCCAGGGCGTCCGCGATGGCGAGCAGCGCGTCGTCCTTCACGGCACGCGGCAGCGGCGCGAGGTCGGCGGCGGCGGCCTTGGCGCGGTAGGCGGCCTGGGTGACCGGGGACATGGCGTCGTACGGCGAGAGCGTGGTCATGGGGGAAGGGTAGTGCGCGCCGACGTCCCGTCCAGGCGTCATCCCATACCGCGAGACGGGATCAAAAGGGGGCAATAGCGGTCATGGTCAGAACGGGTGGATACCGACCGGTGTCGCCGGTGGCGGACCGTAACCCTCGGCGATCCGCTGATGGTAGGTGGTGCGGTCGATGACCTCCAGGCCGACGATCTCCCAGGCGGGCAGGCCGGCGGTCTGGCGATGCTCGCCCCACAGGCGCAGCGCGACGGCGGCGGCGTCGTGGAGGTCGCGGGCCTCTTCCCAGTAGCGGATCTCGGCGTGGTCGCAGGCGTAGCGGCTGGTGAGGAGGAACGGGTGGTCGTGGGCCAGTTGTTCGAGTCCGCGGCGCAGTTCCGGCAGGGGGACCTCGGCACCGCAGACGCTGAGGGTGACGTGCCACAGACGGGGCAGGTCCTTCGGCTCCTCGTAGGTGTCCCCGGCCGCGACGCTCGTCAGAGCACCGCGGGACGCCGCAGCCCCAGGGCGCACTCGTCTCACGACGGCCTCCTTCAGCTGTGCCAGCTGTGTTCGTGCGGAACGTGGTCCTGAGACAAAGTTGAGCAGGCCGCAAGGGTTCGTGTGGCGGTTTTACGGAACGTCCCCCACCGGGGTCCGTCGTTACGCCCCGTTTTTACGGGTGCAGGATCACCAGGTCGTCCCTGTGTACGACCTCGCGTTCGTACGCCGGGCCCAGTTCGCGCGCCAGCTCCCTGGTCGAACGCCCGATCAGCTGGGGGATCTCCTTGGCGTCGAAGCTGACGAGCCCGCGTGCGACCGCGCGTCCTTCGGTGTCGCGCAGCTCGACCGGGTCGCCCGCGGCGAACTCGCCCTCCACGGCGGCGATCCCGGCCGGCAGCAGCGACTTGCGGCCCTGTACGACCGCGCGGACGGCGCCGTCGTCGAGGGTGAGCGAGCCCTGCGGGGTGGAGGCGTGCTGGAGCCACAGGAGGCGTTCTGCGGACCGTTTGCCGGTGGGGTGGAAGTAGGTGCCGGTGTCACCGCCGGAGAGCGCGTCGGCGGCGCGCACGGCGCCGGTGAGGACGACGGGGATGCCCGCGGCGGCGGCGATCCGGGCGGCCTCCACCTTGGTGACCATGCCGCCGGTGCCGACGCCGGCCTTCCCCACGCTGCCGATGTCGACGCCCGCGAGGTCCTCCGGGCCCCTCACCTCCGCTATCCGCGAGGTGCCGGGCCTGCCGGGGTCGCCGTCGTAGACGCCGTCGACGTCGGAGAGCAGGACCAGGAGGTCGGCGTGGACGAGATGGGCGACGAGGGCGGCGAGGCGGTCGTTGTCGCCGAAACGGATCTCGTCGGTGGCGACGGTGTCGTTCTCGTTGACTACCGGCAGGGCGCCCATCGCGAGGAGTTTGTCGAGGGTGCGGGAGGCGTTGCGGTGGTGGGCGCGGCGGCTCATGTCGTCGGAGGTGAGCAGGACCTGGCCGACGCGGACTCCGTAGCGGGCGAAGGAGGCGGTGTAGCGGGCGACGAGCAGGCCCTGGCCGACGCTGGCGGCGGCCTGCTGGCGGGCGAGGTCCCTGGGGCGGCGGCGCAGCCCGAGCGGGGCGAGTCCGGCGGCGATCGCTCCCGAGGAGACGAGGACGACCTCCTTCTCTCCTCCGCTGCGGCTCTTGGCAAGGACGTCGACGAGCGCGTCGACCCGGTCGGCGTCCAGGCCGCCGGAGGCAGTGGTCAGTGAGGAGGAACCCACCTTGACGACGATCCTGCGGGCCTCGCTCACGGCCTGCCTTGCGCTTGTCACGTCCTGTCCCCACTTCCTTGCGCGTGGCAGCAATCTACGCGAAGCGGATGTACGGGAGACGCGGCCGTCCAGCCTCCGGACAGGAACACGCACGCGCGTTGCGTGACCGATCGATCACGCCCCGCTCACGGCAAAAAGGTTGCACGGACTGCTTATAGAAAATGAAGCAAACGCAAAGTTAATTTGAAGTTTGTGTCATCTAAAGTTCGCAGCGTGAAGCGCATCCTCCTCAGATCGGGCAAGAGTCCTTACGACGTGGTCAGCGTCGAGGAGGCCCTGCACCGGGACGTCATAGCCACCAACTCCGGCAACCTGATCTTCAGCGATGCCGCGCACAAGATTCTCGAGGCCCCAGGCACCGAGGTCGTCTCGAACGGCATGCCCTCCGACGCCTCCGCCGCGGCACGGATCAACGAGGAGTACGACGCCTTCGTCATACCGCTCGCCAACGCCTTCCGGCCGTCCTTCGAGAGCGCGTTGAAGCGGATGACCCGGCTGATCTCGAAGCTGAAGATCCCGGTTGTCGTGCTCGGTGTCGGTGCGCAGACGGGAGTCGGCTACAACCCGGACCGGCTGAAGCGCATCGAGCCGACCGTGCGGGAGTTCTGCGCGGCGGTGCTGGAGCGCAGCGCGTCGATCGGCGTGCGGGGCGAGTTCACCGAGCAGTACCTGAGAAGCATGGGCTTCAAGGACGTCGAGATCATCGGCTGTCCTTCGCTGTTCCTGTACGGCGACCGGCTCCCGGTGCACAAGAAGGCGCTGGAGTTGACGCCGGATTCGCGGATCGCGATCAACGGCTCGCACAGCGCGGTGCGCACGCAGGGCCTGGACCGGATCATCACGCGCACCCACGAGCGCTACCCGTATCTGCGGTTCGTCGGCCAGAACCTCAGTGACGCGCGGCAGTTGCACTGGCGGGACCTGTCGGACCCGAACGCCGCGGTGACCGCGATGCCGACCCACCCGGACCATCCGATGTTCCGTGAGGACAAGGTGCGGGTCTACATCGACCCGGTCACCTGGATCGACGATCTGCGGTCTTTCGACTTCTCCTTCGGTTCGCGCATCCACGGCAACATCGCGGCGCTGCTCGCCGGCACGCCGGCCACCGTGCTGTGCGGTGACTCGCGGACGCTGGAGCTGTGCCGTTACTTCGAGATCCCGCACCTGCTGCTGGACCAGGCGGTCGAGGATCCCGATTCGGCGGACCCGGCGAAGCTGTACGCGGAGGCGGACTTCGGCGGGCTGGTCGGCGGCCACCGGGAGCGCTTCGAGCGGTTCACCGGATTCCTCGACCGGAACGGTCTGGAGAACACCTTCACGCACGGCGACGGCGGTGCGGCCTTCGAGGAGCGGATGCGCGCGCTGACGTTCCCGGCGGGCATCCGCCCCTGGAACGAAGCGGATCTCGCCTCGCTCACCTCGCGGTTCGGCTGGCTGCACAGCCGTATCGACGAACTGTCGCTGGACAACGTCAGGCTGCAGAAGGAACTGAAGCGCGCGGGGTCCCGCGCCAAGGCGACGGTCGTCGTGCCGCCGCCCTCGGTCTACCGGCGGGCCCGACGGGCCATGGGCAAGCCGATCCGGCGGGCGCTGGGGACGGGCCAGTAGGCCGGCGGCCTGACTGGGCACCGGGCGCCAGACGCCCGGTCAGGCCGCCGCCGCTTTGACTTCCCGTGCCGGCAGCGATCTGCGGAGTCTGCGCAGGGCGCGCCGCAGGAAGGTGTTGGCCGCGTCCTCCCGGTAGCCCGCGATGTCGCGGGCCTCGCGGGCCTCGGCGAGGTAGATCCAGTCGGGAACTCCTGCCGTCCTGGAGCGGAAGTGCGGGTAGGCGAAATAGACGCGGGTGCCGCGCTTCTCCAGGAGGGCACCGGCCTGCTTCTTGGCGCGTACGAACTCGACGACGTCCAGGAGGAGGTCGGGGCGCTGTACGGCGACCAGGTGGAGTCGCAGTCGTTCGTGGACCTTGAGGCGGCGGGCGATCTCCGGATTCCAGTGGGTGTCCATCAGCGGCTTGGCCAGCTCCAGTTTCTTCCGGCGCACTTCGTCGCTGTCCTTGAGGAACTTGGGACCGAACTGCGGGAGCAGGGTGACCAGGAACGGCCGGACCATGAGCGCGTCGCGACGCGGTCCGGCCGGGACCATGTCGGCGATCAGGTTCATCAGGGCACGTGCGGAGTCGAAGCGGAGGGTGTAGCTGCCGCTCTTGGTGACGTGTTTGCCGTCCTCGCGGCCGACCAGGTAGTAGCAGGGGTAGTCGGCGACCACGGAGACTCCGTCGGCGCGCAGATAGGCCTCCATGGTGAACAGCGCGTCCTCGCCGGTCCACAGGGACTCGTCGAAACGCATGCCGTGCTGTTCGAGAAGTGCGCGGCGGAACAGTTTCTGCGCGCTGAGCGTGAACTTGATGTTGGACGAGAAGACGTCGGTGCGGTCGAGCGTCCGGCCCCACATGGACCGCGGGGCTGTGCGGTTGATCCCCTCGACCTTGCCGAGGACGACGTCCGTGTTGTTCTTGTCGGCCATGGCGACCATACGGGCGAGGGCCTCAGGGCCGAGCCGGTCGTCGGCGTCCAGGAAGAACACATAGCGGCCGGCGGCCTTGGCGAGGCCGACGTTGCGGGGGCCGCTGGGGCCACCCGAGTTCTCCTGGCGGATGACGGTGACCGGCATGGCCACACGGTCCGCGAACTCCTCCAGATACTCCCCCGTGCCGTCGGTAGACCCGTCGTCGACGGCGATGACCTCCATGCGTGCCGGGTCGAGTGTCTGGCGCTCCACGGAGGCCAGGCATTCGACGAGATACGGCATCGCTTCGTACGCCCCGATGATCACAGTCACATCAGGCTGCGCAACGACGGTCACGTTTTCCCCCTAGTCAATGGTGCGTTCCCCCTGCGTCACCTCGATCGCAACGTGTTAGATGGCCGGTCGGCACAACCGGTTGCCTTGACGTGCACTTCCAGTGGCGCATGTCACATGACGAGTGGCAAGCCGTGCGGTGTACAGCGGGTTACGTCCGACAGTACGGACGTGCGGTAAGAGCTGCTCACCGGAAATTGCGAAGCATCGGTAAGAAGATGCGGCGTGAATGGCTAAGCAGAGGTAAGAAGTCGCGCCCTCGGAGGAACGCCGAGGGGCTCGGTCCCGGGCGAACCTCCCGGGACCGAGCCCCCTCGGCGTTGTGGTGCGAGCGGTCAGCCGGCGATGGTGTCCTCGGCCTCGCCGGCGGCCTTCAGCGGGTCTCCGGGCAGCACCTCGGCGAGTTCGGCCGCCTCGGGGTCACCGGCCGCGATCCGGGCTTCCTGGCCCAGGTTGCGGACCTCGGCCTTGCGGGCGAGCGAGGCGACGGCGGCGTTGAACTGCTCGATGGAGGTGGGCTCGTCCGGTCCCAGCAGATACCGCTTGAGCTCGTCCCGGTCCACGGCCAGTGGATCGGCCGAGGGATCGCGTACGGCGTCCAGCAGGGCGTCCAGTTCCTTGGCGCCGTTGGAGAGGATCACGGCGGCGCGTACGGCGGTGTTCGCCCGCTTGAACTCCTCCGCGCCGACTTCGGCGGAGTCGGTGACGGCGTACGGCTTGCCGCTCGCGATGAAGTCGGAGACGACGCTGGAGATGTCGGAGACCATCGCGTCGGAGACGTTGAAGCAGTCGTACAGGCGTGGTTCGGCGCCGGTGACGACCCGGTGCTCGTGGTCGGGGAAGGAACGCCAGTGGGCGTCGTTCCACTCGGCGCGCAGCCGGGCGATCTCCTCGTGCTTCTTCAGGTCGACGACGTCGTCCCGGCTGGCCTCGGCCTCGTCGCGCTTCTCGCCGCCGGTGCCGGTCAGCTCGGCCAGGCGGGCCTCGATACGGGTCAGCTCGGCCCGCGCCGCCGTCTGGGCGGCCGTGTCGGCGGTGAAACGGGGGTCGGCGGCCCGCTGGGCGGCGGCCTTCTCGACGAGGGCGATGACGCGCCGGTGGGCGGCGCCGGCCTCGGCGCTGACGGTGCCGGTGAAGGGGTGCGGCTTGTAGAGGACGCGGACCGGCGGGTCGGCCTTGACCAGCTTCTTCACGATGTTCTCGCCGGCGAGCACGAGGGAGGTGTTGCCGGGGTTGCCGTCCCAGCCCTCCCAGGTGGGCGCGTAGAGGACGGTGGGGCAGTGTCCCTCGGCGGCGGTGTCGTCCGGCCGGCTCTGGATGGGGGCCAGCTGCGGGCGGCCGACCTCGACGATGTCGTCGTCGCGGACACCGACGTCGGCGATGGCGTAGCGGTCGCGGCCCGCGCGGCCGGCGGTCCACACCTCGTCGTAGACCTTGCTGAAGGGGTTGACGCTGGCCAGCTTGTCGCTGTCGCCGTGGCCGATGAAGACGTGCTTCATGGTGGGGACGCGCAGCAGGTGGATGTTCTTGCCGACGTTGGCCGCGTAGAGGGCGACACGGACCGTGGAGAGGTCCAGGTTCATCAGGTGCACACCGCCGGGCACACAGATGACGGGGGCGGTCGTCGGGGCGAGGTTCTGCAGGATGACCCGTTCGCGCAGCAGGACCAGCGGGCGGGAGTCCAGCTGTTCCATGGTCTCCAGCCACATGTTGACCTGGTAGGCGGAGTCCTTGGAGCCGGAGAAGTAGAGCACGGTCTCAGGCTTGTAGCGGCCCAGCCAGTCGTCGACGGCGGCCAGCACGGCGTCCGCGTTCGGCGGGGTCTTGCGGCCGCGCACGTACGGCATCAGCACCATTACGTACCCGCAGCCCAGGGCGAGGGTGATCCCGATGCCGACGAAGCCGGCGACGGCGTTGTCGGTCATCGCCGAGACGAGCAGGCCTACAACGGCCGCGAGGTCGAGGTGGAGCATCTTCTCGGCGGAGCGGTCGAGCAGGCCGCGCGGCGGGGCGTTCGGGATGCGGATGCGGGACTTCAGGTCGACGTTGCGGGTGGCGACCGGCATCCGGCGGCGGTTGCGGATCAGGGTGACCAGTGCGCCGTGCGGGGCCTGCAGGCCGTAGAAGGCGATGAAGCAGGCGATCGCGCCGTAGAAGATCAGGTCGTTCGACAGGGACATCCGGGCCAGCAGCAGGATCAGCAGCAGCTGTCGGATCAGGAAGCGGATCGACAGGCCGGCCCGGACCTTGCTCAGGCGGTTGATGAGGTAACTGCCCTTGCGGTGCAGGTAGTGGTCCGCCAGGTACGTGACGGCGGCCGCGGCCGCGAAGGCGTAAACGCTCGGGACGAGCGCGGCGATCATGAGTACGGGGAAGCCCAGCATCATGAGTGCCGCCGCGGCCAGCTCGGCCGCGCTGCCCACCCGGGCGACGCGAATAGCGGTGGATATCACGGAGAACCTTTTGCTGACAAAAAGGCCGGAATTTGACCTTGCGGACGATCTGGGAGGTTGTCGATCGGGAATTCTTACGGTTCAGGCCCCTGTGATTGCTCCGCGAACGCGCAGCCACAGAGGCCTGAATTACAGATGACTAATGAAGGTTGATTATGCCACGCCGGCCTGTCGGTCCAGGACACTGGCCAGCGCCTGCTCGAAGCCGGTGGCCAGGCCTGCGGCGGCCGTCGGGTCCTGCTGGCGGACGTCGATGACGTGGCCGGTGAGTTCGGACAGCAGCACGTCGAGGGAGGTGCGGGCGACGGCCTCGGAGGAGAGCAGCGAGCCCGCCGGTTCCTGGCCGAACGCCTTGGTGCGCATCGGGGTGGCGGTGCGCTCGGGGTTGACGCAGTTGACGCGGATGCCGTCGCCGGCCCACTCGTCGGACAGGGCCTGGGTGAGGTTCACCATGGCGGCCTTGGTCGAGGAGTAGAGGCTGTACTCGGCGCGGCCGCGGGTGTAGCTGCTGGAGGTGTAGAGCAGCAGCTGGCCGTTGGTCTCGGCGAGGTACTTGTAGCTGGAGCGGGCGATCTGCACCGGGGCCAGGTAGTTGACCTTCAGCGCCTCTTCGATGGTGGCGTTGTCGGTCTCGGCGAGCTTGCCGATGCGCAGCACGCCGGCGGTGTTGACGACGTAGTCGATGCGGCCGGTCTCGGCGTACGCCTTGGAGAGCGCGTCGTCGACCTCCTCCGGGTTCTCCACGTGGGTGCCGGTGGTGGAGCGGCCCAGCGCGTAGACGTTCGCGCCGTAGGACTCGGCGAGTTCGGCGATGTCCTTGCCGATGCCGTAGGAACCGCCGAAGATCACCGCGGTCTTGCCGGTAAGCAGCTCGCGGTAGGCGTCCTCGTCCTTCTGCTCGGGCGCGGCCGTGGAGCCGAGCTGGAAGAGCTTGTCGGCGATGAAGACGTCGACGGGCTGGGTGACCTTCATGTTGTACTCGTCGCCCGCGACGACGTGGATCGGGACGTCCGGCAGGTACTTGAGGACGACGGAGCAGTCGTCGGTGGCCTGGAAGTTGGGGTCGCCGTCGGCGACCTCGTAGGCCCGCTTGATCGTGGACAGCTTGAACGCCTGCGGGGTCTGGCCGCGGCGCAGCCGGGAGCGGTCCGGGATCTCGGTGATGAACTCGCCGTCCTCGCCGTGCGTCCGCGTGACGATGATGGTGTCGGCGGACGGGATGGCGACGTCGACGGCCTGGTAGCGCTCCAGGGCGGCCACGCAGTCGTCGATGACGCGCTGCGACAGCAGGGGGCGTACGGCGTCGTGGAAGAGGACGTTGAGGTCCTCGCCGTCGGCCAGGCCCTCGCCGAGCGCCTCGATGGCGCGCTCGGTGGTCTCGTTCCGCGTGGTGCCACCCTCGATGATCTTCTTGACCTTGGCGAACCCGGCCTTGGCGACGATCTTCTCGACGTCCGCCACGTAGCCCGGCGCCATCAGCACGATGATGTCGTCGATCGAGTCGGCGTTCTCGAAGGTGGTCAGGGTGTGCTCGATGACTGCCTTGCCGGCGATCTTCAGCAACTGCTTGGGGATCGACAGACCCACCCGCTGGCCGGTGCCACCGGCCAGGATGACTGCGGTGGTTCGGGGCTTGGCTATGCGCTGGGACACAGGTGACCTACCTTGGGGCATCAGGGAACCAGGAAATGGTCCCACTTCCGGTAACCGCAGTGCAAGGTGAGTGCCGCCCGCTGCATATGTGCCCGCAACCTTTCATTCACCTTGCATCGCTGGTGATGGGCGTCGCCCATCGGACGTCCGGGGAAGTTCCGTGAATTTGCTGTGAGTAACTACACAGGGCATTCCGATTGCTGTGCGTGACGCATGGCACGTCTCAGCAGGGCTAAGCCGTGCCGCACGGACGGCTTAGCGCAGCTAAGCCGTCCACACGCAGGACCACGCTCAGCGCCGTCGCAGCTTCTTCAGACATCGGTGCCCCAGTACCCGTACGAGTTCCTTCGACGACGTCTGGTGCACCGTGCGGGCCTTCGCCTCGGCGGTGTGCCGCACCGGCGCCGCGGCCGCTGCGGCGAGTGCGCCGTAGAGGGCCTGGGCTGCGACCTCGGGTGCGATGCGGGCCTCGGCGGTGGCCGGGCCGGCGGCCGGTTCGCGCTGCTCGGGCACGGCGGAGAGCAGGGACGGGTCGCCGATGACCCGGACGCCCATGGCGCCGATGCGTTCCACCATCTCGGCGCCGATGCGGCCGGCGGCCTCGACGGCCCAGTCGGGGGTGGAAATCTTCACGTCCTCGGCGGTGGGGCTGCACGTGTTCTTCATATGCATGACGGCACCGTTGCGGACGAGCTTGGAATAGAGCTCGTCGGGCAGTCCATTGCCGCGGAATTCCATGTTGAGCTTTCGCAGCATTTCGGTCTCGGCGAGGGTGAGGGAGCGGTTCGCCGCGTCCGGGACGGGCCGCAGGAGGTTTTCGGGCAGTCCGAGCAGCGCTTCGAAGGTGCGCATCAGGCTGTCGCGGTCCTGGTCGTCGGCCACGACGACGGTGAGCCGGTCGGCGCCGACCGCGCGGATCCAGCGTTCGACGAGCCGGTCGTGCCGGTGCCTGCGCCAGAAGCTGGGGTTGGGCTTCTCGTAGGGGGCCTTGCGGAGCATGTGATCCAGCCACTCCTCGTACCCCATGCGCAGCCCGTTCTGCACGTACTGCTGCCACTGCGAGGGCATGATCCGGGCGATCGGGCGCAGGGTGACGAGGATGTGGACGCGGTCGCCGCCGAGCTGCTCGACGATGCGGGCGACGGTCTCGTCGTCGGGGGCGTCGGCGAAGAACTCGCTGCTGATCACGGAGGTCCGGGATCCGGTCGCCTCGACCTGCTTGAGCAGCCGTGTCCAGTGCTTCTCGGTGGGCATGGTATCGCCCATCATCGCGGGCCGGGCGCAGGCGGCGAGGGCGGCTTCCATGGGGTGCCGGGTGGTCGCCGGGAACACCACGCCGTGCTCGGGCAGCTTGTCCTTCGCGGCGAAGAGGGCGCCCTGGATGGCCGTGGTGCCGGTTTTGTGCGGGCCGATGTGCAGCAGGCGGGTGCCGGCGGGCAGGGCGGCAAGGGGGCCGGTGGGGCTCGTGCGGCTCATGGGGCCTATGGGGGCGTTGTCCACCGGGGCTTCGCTTCTCGTACAGTCCGTCTCCATGGTTAACGGAAGGTAAGACGTTTACCTTAGGTTCACCTGAGAGGAGCCTGGGACACAGATGAGTCCCAGGCTCCCGTTACACAGACTTCACTGTCGGCGCGCCCGATCCGTTCGTCGCTCTTCGCCCGTCACACGACCTGTACGCCGGGTTCGTCCGCCTCGACGCGCAGGGTCGCGAAGGTGCTCGCGGTGGCCTGCGGCTTGACGACGGTGTCGACGACCCGCACGCGCGCGTCGATGCCGTCGCGGCGGATGTCGAAGAGGTGGTAGCCGCGGTGGGCGTCGATGACCTTCCAGTGCGGGTTGTCGGGCTTGAGCGGGTCGAACTGGGCGTGGAAGGCGGCCTGGTCCTGGTCGCCGTTGCTGGAGATGGAGGTGCCGACGAACTCGGCGCCGACCACGTCCGACGACGGGTCGGCGAAGTCCTTCTTCAGGTCGCTGATCATCGTGAGGTGCCGGTCGCCGCTGAGCACGACGGGGTTGCGGATCGAGGCGAACTCGTCCAACAGGGCGTTGCGCTCGACCTGGTAGCCGTCCCAGGCGTCGTAGTACCAGAGTTTTCCGTCGCCGGGCAGGATGTCGGTCTCGGCCATCATGATCTGCGAGGCGATCAGGTTCCAGCGGGCCGGTGAGCGGTGCAGTCCGTCGAGGAGCCACCGCTTCTGCTCGGCGCCGAGCATGGTGAGGGAGGGGTCCTCGGCGGCCGCCTGGCCGGTGACCTGGTCGCTGCGGAACTGCCGGGTGTCGAGGACGTTGAGCCGGGCCAGCCGGCCGAACTCCAGACGGCGGTACATCTGGATGTGCGGTCCGCCCGGGATCGCGGTGGCCCGGACCGGCATGTGCTCGTAGTAGGCCTGGAAGGCGGCGGTCAGCCGGGCGACGAACGCGTCGTGGGACTGCTTGTCGGGGTCCTGCGGGACCTGGCCGGCCCAGTCGTTGTCGACCTCGTGGTCGTCGAAGGTGACCACCCAGGGCGCGTTCGCGTGCATGGCGGCGAGGTCGGGGTCGCTGCGGTACTGGGCGTAGCGGTTGCGGTACTGCGCCAGGGTGTACGGCTCTCCGGTCCCCTCGTGGCGGCGTGGGCCGGCCGAGGACGGCGTGGACTCGTAGATGTAGTCGCCGACGAAGAGGACGACGTCGGGGTCCTGGGCGAGCATGTCGGCGTACGGGGTGAAGTAGCCGTGCTGCCAGTTCTGGCAGGAGGCCAGGGCCACGCGCAGGGAGCCGCCCCCCGCGTGCGGGTGTGGCGCGGTGCGGGTGCGGCCGGTCGGGGAGATCCGGCCGCCGGCGCGGAAGCGGTACCAGTAGGAGCGGCCGGGGCGCAGCCCTCGGACATCCACGTGAACGCTGTGCCCGTACTCGGGCCGGGCGTGGGCGGTGCCCCGGCGGACGGTCTTGCGGAAGCGCTCGTCCTCGGCGATCTCCCAGGCGACGGGGACGACGGTGTCGGGCATGCCGCCGCCGTCGAGGGGGTCGGGGGCGAGCCGGGTCCAGAGCACGATGCCGTCGGGGAGCGGGTCGCCGGAGGCGACACCGAGGCTGAACACGCCGTCGGGCAGCGGGGTTTCGGCCGCCTGTGCGGAGGCGGGCAGCCAGAGCTGGGCGGATGCGGCGGCTGTGAGGACGGCGGCACCGGCGGTCAGAAAGCGGCGTCGGTCGGGCGATGGTGCTCCGGTCATGCGCGGACTCCCTTGCCACAGTGGCCTCTTGAACGGCCTGACCTTCGGAAGCTCCCACGGTCGGACGGTCCGTGCGCTGAACCAGAGCATTCGTGCGCATGACAACTAGGCAGACAACGGGCGCCCCCGGTGCCAGAGGAACAGACCACTGAGGTCCCGGATCTGAGGGTGGTTCAGCAGTCGCGTCGGCCGTGGTGTGAACCGGCCTGTGTGGCAGCCGTGACCGCCGCCCCCAGCCGGTCGCGGAACCAGCGGTGGCCCGGGTCGGCCGAGTTGCGTGGGTGCCAGGCCATGCCGAAGTCGAGGGGTGCCAGGTCGAGCGGGATCGGGAAGGTGCGCAGGCCCAGCGCCTCGATGGTGTCGTCGAGCCAGTCGGCGACGGTGAGTGCGACGAGGTCGGTGGTACGGGCGAGCATCATCGCGCTGGTGTGGCTGGGGACGACGACGGCGATACGGCGCTGGAGGCCGAGTCCGTCGAGGGCGCGGTCGATGGGGCCGAGGCGTCTGCCGTGCCGGGAGATGCCGATGTGAGCGGCGGCGGCGAAGCGGCGGGCGGTGCCGCCCCTGGAGGAGCGGGTGTCCGGCGCGGGCGACGCCGACCAGGGTCTTGCGGGTGAGCCGGCGGGTGCGGATCTCGGGGTCCAGGTGGCCGAGGACGCCCAGTTCGACGTCGACCAGGCCCTTCCGCAGCGCGGGTCAGCCCTCCAGTGCCTCCGGTACGAAGACGACGTCCACGTGCGGGGCCTGTGCGTGAACGTGGTCGGTGAGGGTGCCGGCGAGGCTCACGAGGAGCAGTTCGGTGCTCTGCACGGTGAAGGTGCGCTGGAGGTGGACGGGGTCGAAGCCGGCGCCCGGCCGCAGGACGTCGTCGCAGCCGCGCAGCAACTCGGCCACCTGGTCGCGGAGTTCGAGGGCGCGCGGGGTGGGGACCAGGCCCTGTCCGGCGCGTACCAGGAGGGGGTCGCCGACGGCTCGGCGCAGCCGGGCGAGGGTGCGGCTGATGGCGGCGGGTGAGGTGCCGAGCCGTTCGGCGGCCCGGGTCACGCTGTTCTCCTGGAGGAGGGCGTCCAGTACGCGCAGCAGGTTGAGATCGATCAAATTCACCCTCCTGAGCTGCGTCTTTGCGTCTGCGGCAAGGGTTCGCTGCTCATCTTTGCATGGTCGCGGGACGGTGGGCCGCGGAGAGTGGTCGTCGCCGGCGAGACCGACCCCGGTGGACCGGCCCGACAGAAAGGCACGCACGTGTACGTCATCACCGCACCCACCAGCACCATCGGACGTCTGATCGTCGACGACCTGCTCACCCGCGGGGAGAAGCCGCGCCTGGTCACCCGGGACGCCTCGCGGCTGGCCCCCGGGGTCCGGGAGCGGGCCGAGATCGTCGAGGGCTCGCACGGTGACGAGGCCGTGGTCGACCGGGCCTGTGCGGACGCCGAGGCGGTCTTCTGGCTGGCGCCGGACGACGGGGACGCGCCGAGCACCGACGCCGCCTATGTCGACTTCACCCTCCCGCGGCGCGGGCGTTCGCCCGGTACGGCGTCCGGCGGGTCGTCACCGTCACGGCGCTGGGCCGTGGCACGCGGCTCGCGGAGCACGCCGGTGCGGTGACCTCGTCGCGGGCGATGTGTGACCTGATCGCCGCGTCCGGCGTGAACTTCAGGGCGGTGGCCTGCCCGTCCTTCTTGCACAACCTGCTCAACCACGTCGGGTCGATCAGGGAGCAGGGCGTGTTCTCCATGATGGCCGACCCGGATCTGAAGGCTCCGGCCGTGGCCGCCCGGGACATCGCCGCGACCGCCGTACGACTGCTGCTCGACGGCACCTGGACGAGGTCGGGCGAGGTCGCCTGCCTCGGTCCCGAGGGTCTGTCGCCGAACGACATGGCCCGGATCGTCTCCGAGGTGCTCGGCACCGAGGTCGGCTACCGGCAGATCACCGGCGCGGCGTTCAAGGAGCGCATGACCGGTTTCGGGATGAGCGAGGGGATGGCGCAGGGGCTGGTCGACATGTTCGGGGCGAAGAACAGGGGCCTGGACAACGCCGAGCCGCGCACCGCCGGGTCGACGACGCCGACGACGTTCCGGCAGTGGTGCGAGGAGGTGCTCAGGCCGGCCGTGACGGGCTGAGCACCCACAGGCACCCGGGCGCAGCCGTCCAGGCCCGCGCCCCCTCCCCCGTCACTCCTCGAACGGGTCGAAGTCGCCGTACTCGCGCAGCGACTCGTCGCGCTCCGCCTCGCGGTCGCGGCGGCGCTGCGCGGCGGGGCGCGGTTCCTCGAAGCGGTGGTCCTCGCCGCGGCGGCCGAGCATCTCGGCGCCGGACATCATGGACGGCTCCCAGTCGAAGACGACGGCGTTGTCCTCGGGGCCGATGGCGACGCCGTCGCCGCTGCGGGCGCCCGCCTTCATCAGCTCCTGCTCCACACCGAGGCGGTTGAGGCGGTCGGCGAGGTAGCCGACGGCCTCGTCGTTGTTGAAGTCGGTCTGCCGGACCCAGCGTTCGGGCTTCTCGCCGCGTACCCGGAAGAGGCGGTCGTCCTCCTGGGTGACGGTGAAGCCGGCGTCGTCCACGGCCTTGGGCCGGATGACGATCCGGGTCGCCTCCTCCTTGGGCTTGGCGGCGCGGGACTGGGCGATCAGCTCACCGAGCGCGAACGACAGCTCGCGCAGGCCGAGGTGGGCGACCGCCGACACCTCGAAGACGCGGTAGCCGCGGGCCTCCAGGTCGGGGCGGACCAGCTCGGCGAGGTCCTTGCCGTCGGGGATGTCGGTCTTGTTGAGGACGACGATCCGGGGCCGGTTGTCGAGGCCGCCGTACTGCCTGAGCTCCTCCTCGATGATGTCGAGGTCGGAGACGGGGTCGCGGTCGGACTCCAGGGTGGCGGTGTCCAGGACGTGCACGAGGACGCTGCACCGCTCGACGTGCCGCAGGAACTCCAGGCCGAGGCCCTTGCCCTGGCTGGCGCCGGGGATGAGTCCGGGGACGTCGGCGATGGTGTAGACGGTCGAACCCGCCGTCACCACACCGAGGTTGGGGACCAGGGTGGTGAACGGGTAGTCGGCGATCTTCGGCTTGGCGGCCGACAGCACCGAGATCAGCGAGGACTTGCCGGCGCTGGGGTAGCCGACCAGGGCCACGTCGGCGACGGTCTTCAGCTCCAGGACGATGTCCCCGAGGTCGCCGGGCACGCCGAGCAGGGCGAAGCCGGGGGCCTTGCGGCGGGCGCTGGCGAGGGCCGCGTTGCCGAGGCCGCCGCGGCCGCCCTGGGCGGCGATGTAGGAGGTGCCGTGGCCGACGAGGTCGGCGAGGACGTTGCCCGCCCCGTCCAGCACCACGGTGCCGTCGGGCACCGGCAGGACGAGGTCCTGGCCGTCCTTGCCGGCCCGGTTGCCGCCCTCGCCGGGCTTGCCGTTGGTGGCCTTGCGGTGCGGCGAGTGGTGGTAGTCGAGGAGGGTCGTCACGGACTGGTCGACGGTCAGGATGACGTCGCCGCCGCGGCCGCCGTTGCCGCCGTCGGGGCCGCCGAGCGGCTTGAACTTCTCCCGGTGTACGGAGGCGCAGCCGTGGCCTCCGTTACCCGCGGCGACGTGCAGCTCGACGCGGTCCACGAAGGTGGTCATGGTGGGGTGCCTCCAGTTACTTACGGGGTGATGCCTATGTCAACACGCGAAAGGCGGACCCGCCTTCCCGATCGGGAAGTGAGGTCCGCCTCGCGAATCGTTCGGTCTGAGCCGTCCAGTCAGAAGACCAGGACTCAGGCGACCGGAACGATGTTCACGACCTTGCGGCCACGGTGGGTGCCGAACTCCACCGCACCGGGCTGCAGCGCGAACAGCGTGTCGTCGCCGCCGCGGCCGACGCCGGCACCGGGGTGGAAGTGGGTGCCGCGCTGGCGGACCAGGATCTCGCCCGCGTTGACGACCTGACCGCCGAAGCGCTTCACGCCGAGGCGCTGAGCGTTGGAGTCACGACCGTTACGGGTGGACGATGCGCCCTTCTTGTGTGCCATCTCTCCTCAGTCCCTTACTTCGCAGCCGCGGGGATCTCAGTGACCTTGATCGCCGTGTACTGCTGGCGGTGGCCCTGGCGACGGCGGTAACCGGTCTTGTTCTTGTAGCGCAGAATGTCGATCTTCTGGCCCTTGTGGTGGTCCACGACCTCGGCCTGGACCTTGATTCCGGCCAGCACCCACGGGTCGCTGGTCACGGCCTCGCCGTCGACAACGAGCAGGGTCGAGAGCTCGACCGTGTCGCCAACCTTGGCAGTGGAAATCTTGTCAACCTCAACGATGTCGCCGACAGCAACCTTGTGCTGGCGACCACCGCTGCGCACGATGGCGTACACGCGGATCTCACTCTCTCGCTCGGAACCGGCACCCCCGCAGTCCAGCCGTCCGGCACGCGGGCGGCCTCTCCAGAACACCGTGTGCTCCGGAGGAAGAGGTTTACGGGGATGTGGCACGTCCTCATATCCATGGACACGCCGACGGTCAAGGTTACGGGGCGGTGGCCGAGGGGGTCAAACCGGGCCCCGGGGGGTGTGGGGCCGGTCACTCGGAACAGGCCCCACGGAGTGCGGGACCGGCCGCCCTGGGCAGGCCCCACAGGGTGCGGGACCGGCCACCCCGGGCAGGCCCCACAGGGTGCGGGACCGGCCACCAGGAGCCACCCCGCAGAGTGCGGGACCGGCCGCACGGACCGGTCCCGCACCCGGGCGTCAGCCCTCGTCGGAGGCGGTGGTGACCGTGGTGGTCTTCTTCGCCGTCGACTTGGCGGCGGCCGTCTTGGCGGTCTTGGCCGCCTTCTTGGCCGTCGTCTTCTTCGCCGCCGTCTTCTTGGCCGCGGTCTTCTTCGCGGCCGTCTTCTTCGCGGCGGTCTTCTTGGCAGCCGTCTTACGGGCCGTCTTCTTGGCCGGAGCGGCCTCCTCGACGCCCTCCGCGGCGGTCTCGTCCGCGACCGGCGCCCCCGCAGCAGGAGCCTCCGGCCGCTCGGCGGCCTCCGTCGACGGTACGACCACGACGGCCGCCTCCTGCGACGCGGTCGGCGCGGTGGCCTTGCGCACCGCGCGGCGGCGCGGACGGGCCGGGGCGGCGCTCTCGGCGGGCGCCGCCGCCTCGGGCTCCGCAGCGGGCTCGGCCACCGGCTCCGCGGCAGGTTCGACCACCGGCTCCACCGCCGCTTCGGCCGCCGGGGCGGTCTCGGCGACGACGGTCACCACGGCCGTCTCGGACCCTGCCGGGGAACCGGCGGGCGCCGACACCTTCCGGGTGGCCCGGCGACGGGTACGGCCCTTGGACACGGCCTCCTCGGCTGCCGGGGCCTCCGGCGCCTCGGGGGCCTGGACGACCGGGTCCTCCACGGCGACCGGCTCGGCGTGCGCCTCGGCGGCCGGCTCCGGCAGCACCTCACGCTCCGCCTCCGCGGCGGCCTCCGCGCCTCGGCTCCGGCCCGCACGCTCCCTGGGCGCACCGGCCGGAGCCGAGGCCCGGCGGCTCGCCCGGCGGGGGGGTGGGGCCGCGGCCGGCGCGGGCCCGCCCCCCCCCCCGCCCCCCGCGCCCCCCCCCGCCCCCCCCCCGCCCCCCCCCGCCCGCCGGGCGGCGCGCGCGGCGGCGGCACCGGCCGCGGCCGGCCGCGGCCTCCGCCTCGGCGACGCTGCTGTACAGCTCCTCGTCCGGCGCGAAGTCGGGGGCGGGCAGCGCGACGGGCGAGGCGGCCTCGGCCGCGACCTCCGCCGCCGTCTCGACCGCGTGGACGGCCTCGGCGTGCTCCACGGCCCCATCGGCCACGACCTCGTGCGTCTCGTGCACTTCGTGGTCGTGCTCGTGCCCGTCTCCGCCGCGCCCGCGCTTCTTGCGCTTACCGCCGCCACCGCCGCCGGAGCTGGGCTGCTCCATGTGGACGATGACACCTCGGCCGTTGCAGTGCACGCAGGTCTCGGAGAAGGACTCCAGCAGGCCCTGCCCGACCCGCTTGCGGGTCATCTGGACGAGCCCCAGCGAGGTCACCTCGGCCACCTGGTGCTTCGTACGGTCCCGCCCGAGGCATTCGAGCAGGCGGCGCAGCACCAGGTCCCGGTTGGACTCCAGGACCATGTCGATGAAGTCGATGACGATGATGCCGCCGAGGTCGCGCAGCCGCAGCTGGCGGACGATCTCCTCGGCCGCCTCCAGGTTGTTCCTGGTGACCGTCTCCTCCAGGTTGCCGCCCTGGCCGGTGAACTTGCCGGTGTTGACGTCGATGACGACCATCGCCTCGGTCCGGTCGATCACCAGCGAACCGCCGCTGGGCAGCCAGACCTTGCGGTCCAGGGCCTTGGCGAGCTGCTCGTCGATCCGGTAGGTGGCGAAGACGTCGACCTCGGAGGTCCACTTCGACAGCCGGCCCGCGAGGTCGGGGGCGACGTGCGAGACATAGCCGTGGACGGTCTCCCAGGCCTCGTCACCGCTGACGACGACCTTGGAGAAGTCCTCGTTGAAGATGTCGCGGACGACCCGGACGGTCATGTCCGGCTCGCCGTACAGCAGCGTCGGTGCGTTCGAGCTGCCGCCGTTCTTCGACTTCTTCTGGATCTCCTCCCACTGCGACTGGAGCCGTTCGACGTCGCGGCGCAGCTCGTCCTCGCTCGCGCCCTCGGCGGCGGTGCGCACGATGACACCCGCGTCCTCGGGGACGATCTTCTTGAGGATGGTCTTCAGCCGGGCCCGCTCGGTGTCGGGCAGCTTGCGGCTGATGCCGGTCATCGAGCCCTCGGGGACGTACACGAGGTAGCGGCCCGGGAGGGAGACCTGGCTGGTCAGACGGGCGCCCTTGTGGCCGATCGGGTCCTTCGTCACCTGGACGAGCACGGACTGACCGGACTTGAGGGCGGCCTCGATACGGCGCGGCCCGTTGGCCATGCCGAGCGCCTCGAAGTTGACCTCACCGGCGTACAGGACGGCGTTGCGGCCCTTGCCGATGTCGATGAAGGCGGCCTCCATCGAGGGCAGCACGTTCTGGACCTTGCCCAGGTAGACGTTGCCGACGTACGAGGTGGCCTGCTCCTTGTTGACGTAGTGCTCGACGAGCACGCCGTCCTCCAGGACGCCGATCTGGGTGCGGTCGCCGTACTGGCGTACCACCATCACGCGCTCGACGGCCTCGCGGCGGGCGAGGAACTCGGCCTCGGTGATGATCGGGACACGTCGGCGGCCCTGCTCGCGGCCTTCGCGGCGGCGCTGCTTCTTGGCCTCCAGGCGGGTCGAGCCCTTGATGGACTGCACCTCGTCGGACGGCTCGGACTGCTTGCGGGGCTCGCGGACCTTGACGACCGTGCGCTCCGGGTCGTTCTCACCGGGCTCGCTGTCGGCGGAGGTGTCCCCGGCGCGACGCCGGCGGCGACGGCGGCGACGGCTGCTGGAGGAGCCGCCCGCCTCGTCGTGGGCGTCCTCGTCGTCCTCTTCCTCCTGCTCGGCGGCGTCCGCGGCGTCCTCGTCGGCCCGCTCGCTCTGCTCGGCGGCCAGCTCGTCGCTGTCCGCGTCGCCGCCCTCGCCGTCACCGGCGTCACCACGGCGGCGGCGACGGCCACCGCGGCGGCGACGGCGGCGGGAACCGGCCTCCTCGGCCTCGTCCTCACCGTCGGCGGCGTCCTCGACGTCCTCGGCGGGCTCCTCCGGCTCCTCGGTCTCGTCCTCGGCGGCGGGCCGGGCGA
The DNA here is from genome assembly GCF_040651615.1 of Streptomyces sp. NPDC048417. Classification (NCBI taxonomy): domain Bacteria; kingdom Bacillati; phylum Actinomycetota; class Actinomycetes; order Kitasatosporales; family Streptomycetaceae; genus Streptomyces; species Streptomyces sp. NPDC048417. The sequence goes on from NZ_JBEZKI010000031.1 coordinate 29,765, forward strand.
CCGGGGTCTCCTCGGGGGCGCCCCGGCGCCGGCGCCGGCGGCGCGAACCGGTCTCGGCCTGCTCGACCGGCTCGGCCTGCTGGGCCTGCTGGGCCGGCTCCGGCTGGTAGGGGGCGAGGTCCTCGGGCTCCTCCGCGCCGGCGGCCTCGGCGGCCGCTTCGGCGGCGGCCCGCTCCGGGGTCTGGAACTTCGGCTCGGTGAACACCGGCGCCTGGAACACGGCGACAGCGGGCCGGGCGGGGCGGCGCTGCGACTCGTCCTCGGCGGGCGTGGCCGCGGCGGCGGGCTCGGAGAACCCGATGGCGGCCTGCCGCACGACGCGGCGCCGACGCCGCGGGGACTCGGTCCCCGGCTCCTCGACGGCGGGGGCCTCGGTGGTGGAGGTGACGGCCGGGGCCTCGACGGCCTGCGGCTGAGCCGCGGCGGGGGCCTCGGCGACGGCCTCGGGCGCACCGGCGGGCGCGGCGACCCGGCGGGTGGCACGGCGGCGGGTACGCGGCGCGGGCTCGGTGGGCTCCGCCTCGGGGGCGGGGGTGCCTCCGTGGGTCTCGGCGGCGGGCGCGGGCTCGGCGACGGCCTCGACGGCCTCGGCGGTATCCGCGACGGCGGCCGTGGGTGCGGTTTCCGCGGCGGCGGCCGTGGGTGCGGTTTCCGCGGCGGTCTCGGCGGTCACCGGGGCACCGGTGGGCGCGGACGCCCGACGGGTCGCCCTCCGGCGGGTACGCGGCGCGGGCACGGTCTCTTCGCCGGCCTCAGCGGCCTCAGCGGCCTCAGCGGCCTCAGCGGCCGGAGCAGCCTCGGCGGCCGCAGCGGTCTCGGAAACCGCGGAAGCCTCGGCAGCCTCTTCCTGCTCGGTCGCCTCGGTGGGCGCGGAGACGCGACGCGTGGCACGCCGACGCGTCCGGCGCGGCGCGGCCTCCTCGTCGCTCTGTACGGCGGTCTCGACGGCCTCGGCCACAACAGGCGTGGCCTCGGCAGGCTCGGTGGCGGTCGCGGGAAGCACGGTCTCGGCCGTCTCGACGGCCTCGGCTCCCGTCGGGGCACCGGCGGGTGCCGACGCCCGGCGGGTGGCCCGGCGGCGGGTACGCGTGGCCGGCACGGCCTCCTCGGCGGTCTCGGCCGCCTCAGAGGTCACAAGGGTCTCTTCCCTCTCGTCGGCTGCCGTCTCCTCGTCAGCCTCTGCGGGCTCGGAGGGGAACGACTCGGCGGCCGGTGTGGCCGGCGTGGTGATCTCGGCCACGGCCTCGCCCGCCGCGTTCGCGGCAGGCGGTCCCGCGGGGCGGGACGCGGCACGGCGACGCCTGCGCGGCGGCAGGGTGTCGCTCGGGGTGTTCGGTTCGGAGCCCTCGATGGGCTCGGTCGGTTCGAGCATGCGGGCGGTTCTCCCGTCAGGCTCCCGGGCGCCGCGCCTGGTCCGGCGGCGTTCGCTTCGAGCGACCGCCGGTGACGTCCACGGCTCGCGCGATGCGCGGTGCCGCCGTGTGGGGCGCGGGCGCCGCACAGGAGCTCTCTGTGTCCTGTCTCGCCGGTTCCGTACGCCTTGTCGCGGACGGCCTGGCGAAAGTCTTCTGGTCGGTGCGCTGCCCGACCCAGGTGGCTCCCGAGTACGAGGGCTGCGCTACGACGTCCGTCCTTCGCGGGACCTTCCTTACGCCGGCGCTGTCGCGGCGGCAGCGGGTTCGGCCTTCGAGAGGGCCTCCACTGCCTCGCGGTCGGGCGCGAGCGGGTCGGTCACCGTGCCGGTCTCTTCATCGAGCAGCCCCTGCGCCAGCCTGGTCACCGCTGCGGGGACCGGCGGCGCCAGGTCGGCCACGGCGCGGAGACCGGACAGGACGTCGTCGGGTCGTACGGCAGGCGTCACGTGCCGAACAACCAGCCGCAGTATCGCACAGGGCTGGTCGCTCGGCCTATCAGCCGTTTCATTGTGCGTTTCAAGTTGTACGACCGCGGGGCGGGCGTCGAAGGTCCGTACGCCGTTCTTGGTCATGCGCTGGACCTCGACGGCGTCGGCCGCGTTGAACGCGGCGACGGCCTGTGCGGCCTGCTCCGGGTCCTGGCCGGCCAGTCGCAGCTCCCACACGGAGGCGGTGAGCCGGTCGGCCAGTCCGGACGTGCGGGCCTCGACCGCGTCGACGATGTCGAGCCCGGTGGGCAGGGACTCGTCGAGGAGGACGCGCAGTCGCTCCGGGTCGCGGACCGCGGTGAGCGCGATCTCCAGGTACTCGGCCTCGCTGCCGGTGCCGGTGGGTGCGGCATTGGCGTACGACACCTTCGGGTGCGGTGTGAACCCCGCCGAGTAGGCCATCGGCACCTCGGCGCGGCGCAGCGCACGCTCAAAGGCGCGCTGGAAGTCTCGGTGGCTGGTGAACCGGAGGCGGCCGCGCTTGGTGTAGCGCAGTCGGATGCGCTGCACCGCCGGTGCGGGCGGCGGGCCTTCGGGCTGTCGCTTGCCCAGTGTCGTCAGTCCTTCGTGGTTCTGGTGAGAGCAGTCGTACCGCGGGGGCCGTGCTGCCGTGTACTGCTATCCATCAAGAGTACGTGTGTCGCGGCCGGCAGGTTCCCGCCGGTCCACGGCCGGCGGGCGGGCCGGCTCGCCGAACAGGGCGCGTCGCAGGTCGGCGCGGGCCTGCCGGACGGCGCGTCCGACGGCCCGTGCGACCTGGGCGGCGGGGCGCAGCACGAGGTCGCGTACGACGTGTCCGACCGGGGTGAGGACGGTGCGGTAGAGCCAGCGCACCGGCTCCAGGAAGATCCACCGGAAGAGGGTCCCGAGGATCCGTCCGACGGCGCGTGCGACGTGTCCGGCGGCCCGCCAGGCGTGGCCGAGGGCGTCCCGGATCTCCTTCAGGACGATGGCGAGGACGTGGCCGACGGGGGTGAGGATCCAGCGCCACAGGGCGACGGCGGGCAGCACGAGGAGCACGCGTGCGATCCAGTACAGGGCGGTGGCGAGCTGCTCGAACACCCAGGCGACGGCTTGGGCGACGGGCGTGAGGAGCCGGAGCACCGCGTGGCCGATCGGGGTGAGCACGCGCGCGTAGAGCCGTCCAAGGGCGTGGCCGACAGGGGTGAGCAGGTAGCGGTACAGCCAGGTCAGCGGGACGACGAGGAGGACGTGGAGGAGCCAGGCGACGGCGTGGCCGACGGGGGTGAGGACGTACCGCCGCAGGAATCGCGCGGGGGGGACGACGAGGTACCGCCACAGGAACCTTGCGACGGCGGCGAAGGCGTCCCAGAGCAGCCGTATCGGCAGGACCACCAGGAACACGAAGACACGGACGGGGATCCTGATCGCGACGACGAGACACCCCTCGGGGTGCTGCGTCTGCGAATGTGGCTGCGGTTGCCGTTGCGGCTGTTTCTGCATGTCCATGGCCACAGAGACGCTATCGCGTGCCGCGCGGATGCGATCGGCGACCCTTGATCACCGATCGGCGGCGACACGGTAACGGTTGACCCGCACACGCCAATCTGGATGGATCCGGCCACTACGGCTTGATTTGCTGGGCGCCAGCCAAATCTTGAACCTTTCTTGGGTCCTTGGGGGACGAGCAATGAACTGGTACGTGGACGTACTGAAGAAGTACGCGGTGTTCAGCGGCCGCGCGCGCCGGCAGGAATACTGGATGTTCTTCCTGTTCAACCTGATCATCAGCATCGTGCTGGCGATCGTCGGGCGGGTCATCGGGTTCGCCGCCCTCGGCGCGATCTACAGCCTGGCGGTCCTCCTGCCCGGCCTGGGCGTCGCGGTCCGCCGGCTGCACGACACCGGCCGTTCGGGCTGGGCGGTCCTGGTCAGCATCATCCCGCTGGTCGGCTGGATCATCGTGCTGGTCTGGCTCGCCTCCGAGGGCAAGCCGGAGCAGAACCAGTACGGCGACAACCCGAAGTACTCGGCCGCCGTCTGAGCTGTCATCGCCCGAAGGCCCGCCGGACGGATCCGGCGGGCCTTCGGCCGTCTACGAGGCGGCGGACGCTCTCTTGTTGCGCTCGGCCTGCAGGTGCAGGACCAGGAAGAGCACACGCAGGAGGTCGTCGGGGAGGGCGCCCAGGTCCTTGGGGAGGGTGATGCGGCGGGGGCGGGTGCCGAGGGCGTCGTAGGACAGGGCGAGCGGGCCGATCGCCCTCGCCCGGCCGCTGAACCTGGGGTGTTCCACGGGGTACGGCCCGATGCGGCGCGGGATCCCGGACCAGGCGGCGCAGTCGACGTCCCAGGTCCCGAAAGTCCTCGGGACGCTGCCGAGGCGGCCGTACCCGATCTCGATGTCGCCGATCCACCGCAGCCGGCTGCCGAGCATGTCGTACTCCAGCGGATGCGGTCCGAGCGCGTGGGGCCTGCCGCCCCACCGGCCGTAGGTGAGGGGGACGTCCCCGATGGAGCGGAGCCTGCTGCCCAGCAGGTCGTAGCCCAGTTCCAGTTCCATGCCCGCCAACTCCCCCGTGTCTCAGCGGTCTTCGCTCTTCCCGATTGTGCGGCCGGACCGGTGCGCCTTCCATGGCGGTCGTGTCACGGTTTCGCCGCCGACCGCGAAGGCGTGGGAGCCGGCGGGTCCTGGAAGGCCTGGATCACCAGCGTGGCGAAGCGCCGGGAGGCCGCGACCCGGCCGGCCGGCGACGCGGTGCGGATGCCCCGCTGGGCCATGAGCATGAGGACCAGGTCGTCCATGACGAAGTCGGGGCGCAGCCGTCCGGTGCCCTTGGCGCGGTCGGCCAGCCCGGCGACCGACCTCAGTGTGGCGGCGCGGTCCGCGGCGAAGTCCGTCGCGTCGGGGAAGGCCGACCTGAAGGCCTCGGTGAAACCGCGGTCGTGCGCGTGCAGTTCGCAGATCTTCTCGATCACGAGACGGAAGCCGTGCCACGGGTCCGGATCGGCGAGCCCCTCGTCGACGATGGCGTGACAGGCCCGCGCCTGGTCCCGGAAGACCTCGGTGACCAGGGTCTGCTTGGTCGGGAACCGGCGGTACAGGGTGGCGGGGCCGACCCCGGCGCGCCGGGCGATCGTGCGCATCGGCACGTTCAGCCCCTCGGTGGCGAAGAGCGCGCGGGCCGCGTCGAGCACGCGTGCGCGGTTGTCCCGGGCGTCGGAACGCAGTGAGTGAGACAAACGGTCGGTCACCGCTCTCACATTAGCCAAGCCGGGGCAGGGTGCCCCTTAGCGTCCGGGAGCAGCGGACCACCACGGCTCCGCTCCATCCCGTACGCAGGAGGCCCATGTGAAAGCAGTGACGATCCGGAGGTTCGGCGGCCCCAAGGGCCTGGCGGTCGTCGATCTCCCGGCGCCGGTTCCGGCCGGCGGACAGGTGCTGATCACCACCGAGGCGATCGGGGTCGGCGGCGTCGACACCCTGATCCGCAGCGGTGTGCTCGCGGGCTACGGCTTCCGGGAGGGCCATGTTCCCGGCAGCGAGGTGGCGGGCACGGTGAGCGCCGTCGGCGAGGGCGTCGACACGGCGTGGCTCGGCCGCCGGGTCTGGGCGTTCACGGGCACCGGCGGCGGCTATGTGGAACAGGCGATCGCCGCGGTCGAGGAGGTCCTCGCCCTCCCCGCGGACCTGTCCGCCGCCGACGCGGTGACCCTCGGGAGCTCCGGAGTGGTGGCCCACTTCGCGCTCGACCGGGCCCGTTTCAGGCCCGGCGAGTCGGTGCTGGTGCGGGGCGCGGCCGGGAGCATCGGGATCGCGGCGATCCAGCTCGCGGCCCAAAGCGGTGCCGCGGCGGTCGCGGTGACGACGTCGTCGGCCGGGCGCGGCGAACGGCTGCGCGCGCTCGGCGCGACCCATGTGCTGGACCGCTCCGGAGAGGGCGGCGGGGACTCGCCGGCCGGCTATGACGTGATCATCGACATCGTGGCCGGTGCGGACCTGCCGTCGTTCTTCGGCAGGCTCGGTCCGAACGGCCGTCTGGTGGCCGTCGGCATGGTCGCCGGACCGCCGCCGGCCGACTTCGGCATGAGCATGGTCGCGGCGTTCCGCAGGTCCCTGTCGTTCGCGACCTTCAGCGCAGACACCGTGCCCGCGACCGACCGGCGCGCGGTCAGGACCGGCCAGTTCGCCGCCGCGGGCCGCGGCGAGCTGGAGACGGTGGTGCACGAGTCGCTGCCGTTGGCCGAGGCCGTGCTGGCGCACCGGAAGATGGCCGCCGGGGAGGTGTTCGGCCGGATCGTGCTGACGCCGTAGCGCCACGGTGTCCCGGGGACGGGAATCAGCGTCGGGGCAGCACCCCGGCCGCGACGAGCGAGTCGTACAGCCGCTGCTGTTCCTCGTCGAGCCCGGAGTACAGCATGTCGTACGCCTCCTCCTCGCCCCGCGCCGTCTCGACGGGGTCCCAGGCGTCGCCGAGCGCCTCCATGACGTGGGCGCGCCGGGTCATCTCGTGCCCGGTGAGATCGACGGCGAAGTCGACCGGTTCGGCGGGAAGGGAGGCATCAGAACTGGACATATGACCGAATTTAGGCAGGCGAACCGGTCCGCGACAAGAGCCCGTGGGACACATCACAGCAGGTCATCGGCGCCGCGGGACGCTGTACGGTGACCGCGAACGGCCACCGGCCGCGGATTGGCCCGCGACCCGGTCCCGGCATCCTGACAAAATCGCACCCCCCGCCGTGTTTCGAGGAGACGCCATGCAGGTAGCCGTGCTCACCTTCGACGGATTCAACGAACTCGACAGCTTCATCGCCGCCGCGCTGATCAACCGGTGCCGGAAGGACGGCCTGGAGGCCTTCATCACGACACCGGCGCCGGTGGTCACGTCGATGAACGGCGTCGAGGTGACCGGGCAGCGCCCGATGGAGTTCGTGACCGAAGCGGACGTGGTCCTGGTCGGCAGCGGGGTGAAGGCACGGGAGGTGGTCGCCGACGACCGGCTGATCTCCCGGCTGCGGCTCGACCCCTCCCGGCAGCTGGTCGGCGCCCAGTGCTCCGGCGCGCTGGTGCTCGCCCGGCTCGGGCTGCTGGACTCCATGCCCGTCTGCACGGACCGCAAGAGCCGGCCCTTCGTCGAGGCCGCCGGGGTCACCGTCCTGGACACGCCGTTCCACGCGGAGGGGAACATCGCCACAGCCGGTGGCTGCCTGGCGTCCCAGTACCTCGCCACGTGGGTGATCACCCGGACCCTCGGCGAGGACGCCGCACGCGCGGTCCTCGACTACGTGGCCCCGGTCGGCGAGAACCAGGAAACCGTCGACCGCGCCCTGCGCGCCGTCCGCACGGCCACGGCCGGGACCGCACTGCGCTGACAGGAGGGGCGGCGGGACCGCGTCTGCCGGGTCGGAGGCCTTGTGCACGGTCACGTGGGCGGTTGCGTCCCGGCCCGCTCGCTCACCATGTACCGCGCGTACCAGTCCGGCCAGTCGGGGTCCTCCGCGCCGGTGCGCGCCTCGTGCTCGCCGTGTGCGGCCGCGGCCCGCCGCAGGGCGCCCGCCAGGTCACCGGCCGAGGCGAACGAGGTCGCCGCGGGATCCAGCCGTCCCGGGAGCCGCTCGGTGACCTCCTGGAGGAGCCAGCCGTTGCCGTCCGGGTCGCTGAACGACAGGAAGGAGCCGTAGCTGCCGTGCCGCGGTTCGGGACCGGGGACCCGGGCGTCGCCGTCGGCGTGGTGGAAGACACCGCCGGCGTCGTGGAACACCTCGCTGGGGTGGGCGCCGTGCCGCGCCAGCTCGTCGTGGGCGGTGTCGATGTCGTCGACGACCAGGTGCAGCCCCCGGGCCGAGCCGGGCGTCTGCTCGGTGACCGACTCGCCGAAGATGACCGACGCCGGGGAACCCGGTGGGGTCATCTGCACCACCCGGAACTCCCCGTCGGTGGCGACGTCCGCGTCGAGCCGCCAGCCCAGCTCCGTGTAGAACTCCTTGGCCCGGTCCACGTCGGACACCGGCACCACGACGACCTCTAGTTTCATGTCCATGGCTCGCACTTCCCGTCTCGGAGGGGACACCGGTGACGGCCGCACCCGCGACCGGGCCGAGCAGGGGCTCAGTGCGCGAGGAGTTGCTGGCCGCCGTCGATGTCGTAGGTGGCGCCGGTGAGGGCGTCGTTGACCATGAGGTGCACCGCGAGGGCGGCGACGTCGGCCGGACCGACCACCCGCCCGATGGGCAGCGCCTTCCTCAACGCCTCCCGCCGCGCCTCGAGTTGGTCGCCCAGCAGGGAGGCCGACAGCGGTGTGTCCACGAACCCGGCCGCGATGAGGTTGACCCGGACCGGCGCGACCTCCAGCGCCAGGTTGGCGACGAGCGCCGGCAGCGCCGCGGTGAGGGCGCCCGTCACCGCCATCCCGGGCGCGGGCCGCCGGCCGCCGGTGCCGCCGATGAACAGCAGTGTCCCGCCGGCCCTGACCTTCCCCCGGCTCGCCCGCGCCACCGCCAGCACCATCGCGAGACGCCCGCCGAAGTCCCGTCCGGCGTCGGTCAGGTCGAGGTCGTCGAGCAGCGCGTACGACGGACTGCCCGCCGTGACCAGCACATGGTCGACCCGCCCGGGCAACTCCCCGAGGAAGCGCTCCATCCGCTCGGTGTCAAAGGCGTCGAACACGGCCGTGCTCAGCGGACGCAGTTCGTCCGCGGCCCGCTGAAGGCGCTCGGCGGCGCGCGCCACGAGCACCAGCTCACCGCCGGCCGCCCGCACCTGCCGGGCAGTCTCCAGACCGATGCCCGCGCTGCCGCCCACCACCACGACCGTCTGACCGGCCAGTTCGCCGCGCGCACCGCCGCGCTCGGCACCATCACCGCTCATGACCCCCGCCTCCGGTGTCCAGGGGGCCCGCACCGGCCCCGCCGTCCGCCCTCCCGACGAACTCCTCGGTGGTGAGGACCGCATGGGCGTACAGGGGCGCGTTGAGGTCGAAGGTCGCGGTCATCTCCGCCCAGCTGAAGGAGGCGATGGCATCGCGGACGAGGGTCACGTGGTACCCGAGTTCCTGGCCGTAGCGGGCGGTGGTGTCCACGCAGGTGTTGGCCCGCATCCCGATCAGCACGATCTTCCGGATGTGGTGCTGCTTCAGCAGGAAGTCGAGGTCGGTGTTGGCGAACCCGCTGGACGCCCAGTGCTGCCGTACGACGATCTCGTCCTCGCGCGGCTGGAAGTCGGGGTGCCACTCGGCCCCCCAGCTGCCCTCGGCGAAGGTCTGCTGGGCGGCGACGCGCCGCTGGGTCGGGGACAGGTGGTCCCAGGTGACGTAGTCGCCCGGGATCGTCCGGTGGTGGGGCACGACGAAGACGCGAGAGCCCTGGGCGCGGGCGGTGGCGAGCACGGTCCGCATGTGGTCGAGCAGGCCTACGCCCTCCGCCACCTCCTTCGCCCGGGGCCACAACTTGCCGCCCTCGGAGAGGAAGTCGTTGTAGGGATCGACGATCAGAAGGGCGGTCTCGTCCGGGGAGTACCGCGCTTCGGAGGTCTCAGCAGTCATGGACGGTTCCCAACTGGTAAGCGACCGGATCGCTCGCTGCCGGGACACGGCTCGGGAGCGCTGCCCGGGACACGCCACCGGAGAGAACAGCCGACGGCCGCCCCAAGCCCTCCGCGCCCCAGGCCCTCCGTAACACTCCGTCACGGGCCCGCCGACTCAGAAACCCCAGTCTGTCACTCCCCCGGCCCAACGGCATCCGGGCCGCGCATCCGGGCCAACGCCCCGGCCGACGCCGCGAACGACTTCGTCCGGGCGGCCGTGAAGACCGCCCGTGGCCCCCTGGCGAACGATCCCGGCTCCCACCCGTTCGAGACCCATGTCGGCGGCCCCTGCATCGCCGTGTCCTGCGCCGCGTTCGCCGGCCGGCCGATGAGTTCCCGAGCCCTGTGCAGTCTGCCTCCGCACAGGCCAAAGCCGCGCACGAGAGCTGTGAGGGAACCATGACCGACCACGCGCTACCACCCGTCGTCGACGCCGCAACCTGGGAACGCCGGCTCGAGGCACTGCGTGCCCGGGAGAAGGCCGCAACGCGGGAACTCGACGCCATCGCCGCCGAGCGTCGCCGCCTGCCGATGGTCGAGATGCCCGACTACACCCTCGAGGGCGAGGACGGTCCCGTTCGGCTGGCGGACGTCTTCGAGGGCAAGAGGCAGCTGATCGTCTACAACCACATGTGGTTCACCGGCAAGGAATGGCAGTGCCCGGGCTGTACCGGGTTCACCTCGCAGTACACCCGTCTGGAGTTCCTGGACAACTACGACGCGCGATTCGTCGTCGTCACCCAGGGCCCGATCAAGGAGGCACTCGCCTACAAGCAGCGGGTCGGCAACCGGATGACCTGGTACTCGACCGCGAACAGTCCGTTCGGGTCGGACGTCGGCGCACCCCCCGATGGAGGGTTCGCGGTCAACGTGTTCCTGCGCGACGGCGACACCGTCTACCGCACCTGGCACACCGACGGCCGGGGCACCGAGCAGCTCAGCCACAGCTTCGCGCTGATCGATCTCCTGCCGTACGGACGTCAGGAGGAATGGCAGGACTCGCCCGAGGGCTGGCCCCAGTCCCCCACCTACAGCCGGTGGGAGACGTCCGAGAACATCGCCGCGCTCTATGGCCCGGGTTCCGGCTGAACTCGTCACGGACGACGAGCGGGTGAACCCGACTGCTTGTCAACGGCCATGGCACGGACGTGAGAGGAGGTCGCCGACACCTGAGGGCGGGGACACGAGGCGCCCACAGCGGTCGCCCCGCCCTCACTCGCCCGCCGAGTCCCCACCACCCGGTCGAGCGCCCGGCTCACCTCAGTGCGCGTGCCCGCCCGGTGCCGACGCGCCGCTCTTGACCGTGAGCGGCAGCAGCTTCTTGCCCGTCGGCCCCACCTGGATGCTCGTGTCCATGGCCGGGCACACCCCGCAGTCGAAGCAGGGTGTCCAGCGGCAGTCCTCGACCTCGGTCTCGTCGAGGGAGTCCTGCCAGTCCTCCCAGAGCCAGTCCTTGTCGAGGCCGGAGTCGAGGTGGTCCCAGGGGAGGACCTCCTCGTAGGCGCGCTCGCGGGTGGTGTACCAGTCGACGTCCACGCCGTAGGCCGGCAGCGTCTTGTCGGCGCAGGTCATCCAGCGGTCGTAGGAGAAGTGCTCGCGCCAGCCGTCGAAGCGGCCGCCGTCCTCGTAGACCGCGCGGATCACGGCGCCGATGCGGCGGTCGCCGCGGGAGAGCAGGCCCTCGACGATGCCGGGCTTGCCGTCGTGGTAGCGGAAGCCGATCGAGCGGCCGTACTTCTTGTCGCCGCGGATCTTGTCGCGGAGCTTTTCGAGGCGGGCGTCCGTCTCCTCCGCCGAGAGCTGCGGGGCCCACTGGAAGGGCGTGTGGGGCTTCGGGACGAAGCCGCCGATCGAGACCGTGCAGCGGATGTCGCCCTGGCCGGAGACCTCGCGGCCCTTCTGGATGACGTTCATCGCCATGTCGGCGATCTGGAGGACGTCCTCGTCGGTCTCCGTGGGCAGGCCGCACATGAAGTACAGCTTCACCTGGCGCCAGCCGTTGCCGTAGGCGGTGGCGACCGTGCGGATCAGGTCCTCCTCCGAGACCATCTTGTTGATGACCTTGCGCATGCGTTCCGAGCCGCCCTCGGGGGCGAAGGTCAGGCCGGAGCGGCGGCCGTTGCGCGTCAGCTCGTTCGCCAGGTCGACGTTGAAGGCGTCGACGCGGGTGGAGGGGAGGGAGAGGCCGATCTTGTCCTCGGTGTAGCGGTCGGCCAGGCCCTTGGCGATGTCGCCGATCTCCGAGTGGTCCGCGGAGGAGAGGGAGAGCAGGCCGACCTCCTCGAAGCCGGTCGCCTTGAGGCCCTTGTCGACCATCTCGCCGATGCCGGTGATGGAGCGCTCGCGTACCGGGCGGGTGATCATGCCGGCCTGGCAGAAGCGGCAGCCGCGCGTGCAGCCGCGGAAGATCTCGACGGACATGCGCTCGTGGACCGTCTCCGCCAGGGGGACGAGGGGCTGCTTGGGGTAGGGCCATTCGTCCAGGTCCATGACCGTGTGCTTGGAGACGCGCCACGGGACGCCCGACTTGTTGGGGACCACGCGGGCGATACGGCCGTCGGCGAGGTACTCCACGTCGTAGAAGGCCGGGATGTAGACGGACCCCGTCCTGGCCAGGCGGAAGAGGACCTCCTCGCGGCCGCCGGGGCGGCCCTCCGCCTTCCACTCACGGATGATCTTCGTCATGTCGAGGACGGCCTGCTCGCCGTCGCCGATGATCGCCGCGTCGATGAAGTCGGCGACGGGTTCCGGGTTGAAGGCCGCGTGGCCGCCCGCCAGGACGATCGGGTCGTCCAGGCCACGGTCCTTCGACTCCAGGGGGATGCCCGCGAGGTCGAGGGCCGTGAGCATGTTCGTGTAGCCGAGTTCCGTGGAGAAGCTCAGGCCCAGGACGTCGAAGGCGCGGACGGGCCGGTGGCTGTCCACCGTGAACTGCGGGACGCGGTGCTCGCGCATCAGCGCCTCCAGGTCCGGCCACACGCTGTACGTGCGCTCGGCGAGGACGCCCTCCTGCTCGTTGAGGACCTCGTAGAGGATCATGACGCCCTGGTTGGGCAGACCGACCTCGTACGCGTCCGGGTACATCAGCGCCCAGCGGACGTCGCAGTCCTCCCACGGCTTGACCGTGGAGTTGAGCTCACCGCCGACGTACTGGATCGGCTTCTGCACATGCGGGAGCAGAGCTTCGAGCTGCGGGAACACAGACTCGGCGACCTGGGCGGCGGCTTCGGCAGGCATCTCGCGGACCTTTGTGAGCGGACAGGGGTGACCATCAAGCCTAACCCGGTCGGCGGCCTCCCCCGTACGACCCGGACCTCCCCCTTACGACCCGGTCAGCTCCGGTCGGCCCCCGGTGAGGGTCCGGCCAGGGTCCCGGTCTGACTCCGCCCGGAGTCTCCGGCAGAGTCGACCAGGGTCTCGGTCAGCGTCCGAACAGGGTCCCGATCAGCTTCCGACCAGGGTCCCGATCAGAACCGCGCCTTGTTCTTGGCCTTCTTCCAGGCGTCCGGCAGCTCCGCCTCCACCGCCGCCGCCCGCTGTTCCTCACGGCTGTAGAGCAGGCCGTAGGTGAACGTGCTCTCGCCCGCCGCGTGGGCCACCGCGGACAGCTCGCGCAGGGTCGCGCGGGCCATGACGCTGTCCTGGTGCTCGCCGATCCGGGACTGGAGGGACTTCATGGACTTGACCATGGCCTTCGCCGGCTTGCCGAGGGCGGGGTGGGCCGCCTCGGCCGCGTAGCGGGTGCGCTTGGCCTTCTTGCGGGCCTCGTGCAGGCCGTGGTCGCGGTCGGTGCCGGGCGGTTGCGCCATGCCCGTCTCGATCAGGTCGGTCACCTTCGCGAAGTCCTTGTGCACGGCCTTGGGCAGGACCTTCTCCGGTTTGCCGGCGGCCGCCTTCAGCAGCGGCGGGGCGGCGACCAGGGCGTCCAGGGTGTCGAGCAGGGTCAGGTAGCGCTTGGAGTCCAGGACGCCGAGCAGTCGGCGCCGGGAGCCGCGGTCGCCGGCTTCGGCCCAGTTGCGCAGGCGGTCGTGGATGGGGCCGTCCACGAGGAGGGGCGGCACCTCGTCCAGGGACGCCGCCAGGCGCTCGGCGAGGACCTCCAGGTCGCGGCCCACGCCCAGCTCGCCGGCGAGCCATTTCAGCTCGTCCGCGATCGGGTCGGTGACCTGCCGGTCGAGGACCTTGGGGAAGGAGCGGAACGTGCTGCGCAGCCGGCGGGTGGCCACGCGCATGTCGTGCACGCCCTCCTCGGTGTCCAGACGGACGGCCGGGTCGAGTTCGACGATCGCGTCCCGCTGGGCGCGGACGTAGGCGAGGACGTGGTCGCCGGCCGTGCCGGGCTCGCCGGCGTCCGGCTCCTTCGGGTGCGGTTTGCCGCCGTGCGTCTCGGCGAGTGCCCGGGCCAGCTTCGACGGGGACTTCGACGGCCGTACGCCCGCCTTGCCCAACCGTTTCTCCGCCTTGTCGAGGAAGGCCGGGTCGCCGCCGTCGGCCAGCTCCACCTCGATCTCGGTCCACTGCGCCTCGCCCTCGCCGCCGAACAGCCGGGTGGCCCGGACGCGGTCCACGCTCACCTCGGCGAGCAGCCTGCCCTCCGCGTCGATCAGGTGCTGGACGTCGCGGGTGGTGCGCAGCCGGACGACGGGCACGAGTTGGCCCTCGCGGACCCGGGAGCGTGCCAGTGTGGCGAGTTCGCCGGGGATCGTGTCGGAGAGGGGGGCGTGGATCTCGTCCCGGACGCCGGGGGCGACGGGGAGTTTGAGGTGCCAGCCCGCGTCGCTGCCTCCGCTGCGGCGGCGCAGGGTGACCTTGGACGAGGCCAGGCGCAGGTCGGAGGTGTCGTAGTAGGTCGCGTCGAGGTCGACGGTGCCCTTGTCCACGACGTCGGCCACCCCGGCGACGCCGGTCAGGTCGGGCAGACCGCTGTCATCGGATTCATACTTGCGCTCGATTTCACGCTTCGTATCCGCCATGAGCTGAATCTAGTGGTCGGGCCGCTGCGGGGGCAGAGGCCAACGCAGATGAATCGGAGGAAAACCGTAGATGCGACCGAGGCGAACACATCGCGATGAATGTGTTCACCTCCGCGAGTTCCCCGGTGTCGCCCGGCTATGCCGACATCGGCCGCTGCACCCTGATCGACTGCAACAGCCCCACCCCCACCCACACCGCGAACATCGACGAGCCGCCGTACGACACGAACGGCAGCGGCAGGCCGGTGACGGGCATGATGCCGAGGGTCATGCCGATGTTCTCGAACGCCTGGAACGCGAACCAGGCCACGATCCCCGCCGCCACGACCGTGCCGTACAGCTCGGTCGTCTCGCGGGCGATGCGGCAGGCCCGCCACAGGACGACGCCGAGGAGCACGATGATCAGGCCCGCGCCGGCGAAGCCCAGCTCCTCCCCGGCCACCGTGAAGACGAAGTCGGTCTGCTGCTCGGGGACGAACTGGCCGGTGGTCTGCGAGCCGTGGAAGAGGCCCGCACCGGTCAGACCGCCGGAGCCGATGGCGATCCGGGCCTGGTTGGTGTTGTAGCCGACGCCCGCGGGGTCGAGGTCGGGGTTGGCGAAGGCCGCGAAGCGGTTGATCTGGTACTCGTCCAGGATGTGCAGCTGCCAGACCGCGATCGCGCCCAGCAGGCCGGTCGCGAGCAGGCCGAAGATCCAGCGGTTGGAGGCGCCGGAGGCGAGCAGCACGGCCAGGATGATGATGACCATGACCATGACCGAGCCGAGGTCGGGCATCAGGAGCACGATCAGGATCGGCACCGAGGCCAGGCCCAGGGCCTGCAGGACCGTGCGGTGGTCGGGGTACTTCTTGTCACCGGCGTCGACCCGGGCCGCCAGTATCATCGCCATCCCCAGGATGATGGTGATCTTGACGAACTCGGACGGCTGGAGCGAGAAGCCGCCGCCGAGCACGATCCAGGAGTGCGCGCCGTTGACGGTGGAGCCCAGCGGGGTGAGCACGGCGAGGATGCCGAGCAGCGACAGGCCGTAGAGGATCGGCACCGCGTTGCGCAGCTGGCGGTGGCCGATCCAGACCGTGGCGATCATCAGGGCGAGCCCGATGCCGGTGTTCATCAGGTGCCGGAACAGGAAGTAGTACTGGTCGCCCTGGTTGATCTCGGTGCGGTTGCGGGTCGCCGAGAACACCAGCAGCGAGCCCAGCAGGGACAGCGCCAGGGCCGCCATCAGCATCGGCCAGTCCAGGCGGCGGGCCAGCGAGTCCCGGGCGAACAGCCGGGTCCAGCCGGCCCGCGCGGGACCGTAGCCGGAGACGGAGAAGCTGTTGACTCCGGTCATGCCGGGAACCTCCCGCCAGAAACGCTTCTCACGTCGGCATCCTCCGGCTTCCCCTCTTCCGCGCCCGCCTTCGGGTGTTGCGGTTGCCCGTCGACGGCGAGGACGTGGTGGCCGGGGTCTGCTGGCCGTCGTCGCCCTTGTCGCCCTGCTGGCTCGCCTGGAAGTCCTTCACCGGGTCCTTGGAGATTTTCGGGGAGGCGATGGTGCCGTCCGTGCGAACCTTCGGCAGACCCTGCTGCGGGGTGGAGAGCAGCGCCTTGTTCTTGTCGATGGAGCCGTCGGCACCGACGCCGTACAGCGCGCTGTAGATGTTGCGGACCGCCTCACCGGAGGCACCGGAACCGGTACCGGCCTGGGCGATGGTCATGATGACCGTGTAGTCCTTGCTGTAGGTGGCGAGCCAGGACGTGGTCTGCTTGCCGTAGACCTCGGCGGTACCGGTCTTGCCGTGCAGGGCGATCTTGTCCTGCGGCCAGCCGCCGAACTTCCAGGCGGCGGTACCGCGGGTGATGACGCCCGCGAAGGCCTCGTCCATGCCCTTGAGGGCGGCCTGGCTGACGGGCAGCTTGCGCAGCGCCTTGGGCTTGATCTCCTGGACGGACTTGCCGTCGGCGCTGACGATCGCCTTGCCGATGGTCGGCTGGTACTCGGTGCCGCCGTTGGCCACCGCGCCGTAGATCATCGCCTCCTGGATCGGCGTGACGAGGGTGTCGCCCTGGCCGATGGAGTAGTTGATCTCGTCGCCCTCGCGCATCTTGTTGCCTTCGAGGCAGTTCTCGTACTCGATCTTCTGGACGTAGGTGCCGTCCTTCTTGCCGGACTTGCACCAGGCGTCCTTGTTGGCCTTCCAGTAGTCGAGCTTCCACTGGCGGTCGGGGACCCGGCCGGTGACCTCGTTGGGGAGGTCGACGCCGGTCTCCTTGCCGAGGCCGAACTGGTGGGCGGTCTTGAAGAACCAGTCCTTGGGCTCGCCCTTCTTCGGGTTGATGCCGCCGTCCTTCTTCCACTCGCGGTCGGCGAGTCCGTAGAAGACGGTGTCGCAGGACACCTCCAGGGCGCGGCCGAGGGAGATCGGGCCGAAGTTCTCGCCCTCGAAGTTCTTGAAGACCTGGCCGCCCACCGAGTACGAACTCGTGCAGGGGTAGCCGCCGTCCCACACGTAGCCGGCCTGGACCGCGGCGGCCGTGGAGACCACCTTGAACGTCGAACCGGGCGCCGCCTGACCCTGTATGGCCCTGTTGAGCAGCGGGTAGTCGGAGTTCTTGCCGGTGAGGGCCTTGTAGTCCTTGGCGGAGATGCCGCCGACCCAGACGTTCGGGTCGTAGGTCGGCGCGGAGGCCATGGCGACGATCCGGCCGGTCTTGGCCTCCATCACGACGACGGCGCCGGAGTCGGCCTTGTAGTTCTCCTGGGTGATCTTGTCGTACTGCTTGCGGGCGACCTTCATCGCGTTGTCCAGCTCGTACTCGGCGACCCGCTGGACGCGGGAGTCGATGCTGGTGACCAGGTTGGAACCGGGCTCGGCGGCGTCGGACTTGGCCTTGCCGATGACCCGGCCGAGGTTGTCCACCTCGTAGCGGGTGACGCCTGCCTTGCCGCGCAGTTCCTTGTCGTACTCGCGCTCCAGGCCGGAGCGGCCGACCATGTCCGAGCGCAGGTAGGGCGAGCTGGTGTTCTGGGCCTGCTGGATCTCGTCGTCGGTGACCGGGGAGAGGTAGCCGAGGACCTGGGAGGTGTTGGCCTTGCCGGGGGCCGGGTAGCGGCGTACCGCCTCGGGCTCGGCGGTGATGCCGGGGAAGTCCTCGGCGCGCTCGCGGATCTGCAGGGCCTGCTTGGCGGTGGCCTCGTCGGTGATGGGGATCGGCTGGTAGGGGGAGCCGTTCCAGCAGGGCTGGGGGGTCTTGGAGTCGCAGAGTCGGACCTTCTGCGCGACCTCGCTGGGGCTCATCCCGAGGACGCCGGCGAGCTTGGTGAGGACCGCCTTGCCGTCGTCCGCCTGCTTGAGCAGGTCGGTACGGGAGGCGGAGACGACCAGCCGGGTCTCGTTGTCCGCGATGGGGACTCCGCGCGCGTCCAGGATCGAGCCGCGGACGGCGGGCTCGACGACCTGCTGGACGTGGTTGCCGGAGGCTTCCTTCTGGTACTCGGCGCCCTCACGGATCTGCAGGTACCACAGGCGGCCGCCGAGGGTGCCGAGCAGGGAGAGGACCAGGATCTGGATGACGACGAGACGGATCTGGACCCGTGGGGTCCGTCCGGTCTCGGGAATGTTGGTCACTGGGTTGCCTCCCCCTCTCAGTGATGTGTGTATGTGTCATATACGACGAAGCTGTGCGCCGCGTCGCCGGGTCCCCGGGTGAACTCCCGTGCGCTCACAGCCGCTTGACCCCCTTGATCCGGCCGACGCGGACGTTGCGGGTGCGCGCCCTGGCCTTCAGGGAGCTGAGGCCGCCGCGCTGGCCGCCGATGCGCAGTCCGGTGCCGGAGGAGAGCCAGCCGGAGGAGATGTCGCCCGTCCTGGTGCCGGAGCCCGCCTCCGTCAGCGGGTCGCTGTCGGCGCGGCGGGCCAGCCACATGATGCCGGGGACCACGAACGGGGCGAGCAGCAGGTCGTAGAGGGCGGCGCTGATCAGCAGGCTGGTCATGCCGACATGGCGGGCGGCGGTGTCGCCGACGAGGGCGCCGACACCGGCGTACAGCAGGGTGGAGCCGACGGCGGCGGCGACCACGACGAGCATCGGCCCGGTCGCGGACTTCAGCCGGCCGTTCTCCGGCTTGATCAGGCCCGCGAAGTAGCCGACGACGCACAGCACCAGGGCGTAACGCCCGGCCGCGTGGTCGGCGGGCGGGGCGAGGTCGGCGAGCAGTCCGGCGCCGAAGCCGACGAGGGCGCCGCCGACATGGCCGTACACCATGGCGAGGCCGAGGACGGTGAGCAGCATCAGGTCGGGGACGGCGCCCGGCAGGTGGAGGCGGGCGAGGACGCTCACCTGGACCACCAGGGCGACGACGACCAGGGCGGAGGAGAGCAGGATCCGGTTGACACGCATGAAGGGATTCAGCTCCTACCGCTGCTGCTGGTCGTTGGTGGCGGTCTCGTCCGTGCCCGAGTTCGTACCCGAGTCCGTACCCGAGTTCGTGCCCGAGCCCGATCCCGTGTTCGCGCTCGCGGACGGGGTGACCGTGACGGTCACCGTCGGGGTCGGCGTCGGCTTCGGCTTGGCCGGGAGCACCTCGTCGCGCGGGTCCTTCTTGGGCGCCTCGACGACCACGCCGACGATGTCGAGCTTGGTGAAGGACACGAACGGCGTGACGTAGAGGGTGCGGGTGAGGCCGCCGTTGGACGGGTCGACGCTGGAGACCGTGCCGACCGGGACGCCGGGCACGAAGGGCCGGTCGGCCTGCGAGCCGAAGGTGACGAGCCGGTCGCCCTTCTTCACCTCGGCCTTGCCGTTGAGGAGTTCGACGCGCAGCGGGCGGTCGCCCTGCCCGGAGGCGAAGCCGAGTTCGTCGCTGCCCTCCATGCGGGTGCCGACGGTGAAGTCGGGGTCGTTGGCGAGCAGGACGGTGGAGGCGTCGGGGCCGACGGTGGTGACGCGGCCGACCAGGCCGTTGCCGTTGAGGACGGTCATGTCGCGCTTGATGCCGTCGTTGGCGCCGACGTCGATGGTGATGGTCCAGGAGAAGCCCTGCGCCGACCCTATGGCGATGACCTGGGCGCCCTTGATGCCGTACTGGCCCTCGGCGGCGATGTTCAGCATCTTGTCGAGCTGCGCCAGGCGGCTGCGGTTGCGGTCGTTGCTGCCGAGCTTCGCCTTGAGGGTCGCGTTCTGCTTCTCCAGCCGGGCCAGCCGGTCGTGCCGTTCGCCGGAGTCGCGGATGGCGGAGACGGCGTTGCCCACCGGGTCCACCACCGTCGACATGCCGTTCTCGATCGGGCCGAAGACCGTGGCCGCGGCCTGCCGGGCGCCGTCGACCGGGGAGTTCCTGCCGCCTCGGATGTCCACCGTGATCAGCGCGAACGCGATGGCGATCAGCAGCACCAGGAGCAGCCGGCTCTCTTTCGTGTCCCTCACGTGCGGCGGCCGTGCCTTCCTCGATAGGAACTTGCGGGAGCTTGGGGGGTGAGTGGGGGAAGTCAGGGGGAGGAAGCTCGTTCGTGTGAGCCTATGCCTCGATATCAACGATCCGCCGCACGAGAGGAGATCATCTCGTACGGCGGAATCGAAGAGTTACGTCATCTGCGCGGCTGGGCGTCCAGGACCTGCTGGAGCGCCTCGAACTCCTCGACGCACTTGCCGGAGCCGAGCGCCACGCTGTCCAGCGGGTCCTCGGCGATGTGGATCGGCATGCCGGTCTCCCGGCGCAGCCGTTCGTCCAGACCGCGCAGCAGTGCGCCGCCGCCGGTCAGAACGATTCCCCGGTCCATGATGTCGCCGGACAGCTCCGGCGGGCACTTGTCCAGCGTGGTCTTGACTGCGTCCACGATCGCGTTGACGGGTTCCTCGATCGCCTTGCGGACCTCGGCGGCCGAGATGACGACGGTCTTCGGCAGCCCCGACACCAGGTCCCGGCCGCGGATTTCGGTGTGCTCGTCGGCGTCCAGGTCGTACGCCGAACCGATCGTGATCTTGATCTGCTCGGCCGTCCGCTCCCCGAGAAGAAGGCTGTACTCCTTCTTGATGTGCTGGATGATCGCGTTGTCCAACTCGTCGCCCGCGACACGGATCGACTGGGCGGTGACGATGCCGCCCAGCGAGATGACCGCGACCTCCGTGGTGCCGCCGCCGATGTCCACCACCATGTTGCCCGTGGCCTCGTGGACCGGCAGGCCGGAACCGATCGCGGCCGCCATGGGCTCCTCGATGATGTGCACCTGGCGGGCACCGGCCTGCGACGACGCCTCGATCACCGCGCGGCGCTCGACACCGGTGATACCGGAGGGCACGCACACGACGACCCGCGGCCGTGCCAGGTAGCGCCGCTTGTGGATCTTCAGGATGAAGTAGCGGAGCATCCGCTCGGTGATCTCGAAGTCGGCGATCACGCCGTCCTTCAGCGGACGTACGGCGACGATGTTGCCGGGCGTACGCCCGATCATCTTCTTCGCTTCCGCGCCGACCGCCAGAATTCCACCGGTGTTCGTGTTGATCGCGACGACGGACGGCTCGTTGAGTACGATCCCGCGACCCCTGACGTACACCAGCGTGTTGGCGGTCCCGAGGTCGACAGCCATGTCACGGCCGATGAACGACATTGAGTTCCCCATCAGGATTCGTCTGGCCTTCCCGGGAGCTTTTGAGGGCATATCAGGTCGGCGAAGTGCGTGCTGTGACGTGAAGGCTTCCATGGTAGACGCGCCTGCACGAACACTGCGCGAGGGTCTTCGCCATTGTCAGCACGTACAGGGCCGTATCGCTTGTGGAGACGGTCCGACGGGGGCACTCGTTCCCCCGATCGGCACGCATATGCCGAGGGACGGCCGAAATCATTCGACCGCCCCAGGCCAGACGGAGTAGTGGACTGACATCCAGTCAGAAATATCTACGGAAGCTCTACGGGGGCCCCGCCCCGGTGAGTCAGGCGCGGCCCGGGAAGAAGATCTTGACCTCGCGCTCGGCGGACTCCTCGGAGTCGGACGCGTGGATCAGGTTCTCGCGGACGATCACGCCGAAGTCGCCGCGGATGGAGCCCGGCGCGGCGGCGATCGGGTCGGTGGGCCCGGCCAGCGCGCGGATGCCCTCGATGACCCGCTCGCCCTCGACGATCAGGGCGACGACGGGGCCGGAGGCCATGAACTCGACCAGCGGCTCGTAGAACGGCTTGCCGACGTGCTCGGCGTAGTGCTGCTCCAGCGTCGCCCGCTCCAGGGAGCGCAGCTCCAGCGCGGTGATCCGCCAGTCGGCCTTGCGCTCGATACGGCCGATGATCTCGCCGGTCAGGCCGCGACGGACGGCGTCGGGCTTGAGCAGGACGAGGGTGCGCTGAGTCACGTGAGGGCTCCTTCGCGGTACTTACGTGTGCGGTGAGGAGAGGCTACAGGGCTGGTCCGGGCGTCCGTCACGCAGTGTCAGTAGGCCCGGTCGGCGGCGGCCGGGGGCAGCCGCCGACCGGACCCCCGCTTCGGCCTGGACCGCCTCGTCCTCACACCCCGGACGGGCTGTTCTCGGTGCTCTCCGCCGCGAAGCGGGCCTTGGCCTCGTCGATCTTCCTGCCGTAGTGCACCGAGGCCCACCACAGGGCCGCGAAGACGGCGCCCATGAAGTACATCGTCGGCACGAAGACGCCGGAGGCGATCAGGGCGATCTGCAGGGCCCAGCCGAGAGCGATGCCGCCGGGGCGGGTGATCACACCGCACAGGGCCACGCAGAGGAACATCGCGATGCCGCTGACCAGCCACACCGTGGCGGTGGACAGGTCGGGGTCCTTCATGGCGACCAGCGCGGCGAAGCCGATGACGAAGAACTCGCCGATCAGGGTGGAGGAGCAGAGCGTCCGCATGGTCAGGCCCTCCCCAGCAGCAGCCGGGCCTCGCCGACCGTGATGACCGAGCCGGTGACCAGCACCCCCGCGCCCGCGAACTCGCCCTCCTCCTCGGCCAGCGTGATCGCGGCCTCCAGGGCGTCGGGCAGCCGCGGCTCGACCTGGACGCGGTCCTCGCCGAACACCTCGACGGCGACCGCGGCCAGTTCGTCCGAGTCCATCGCGCGGTGGCTGGAGTTCTGGGTGATCACGACCTCGGCGAAGATCGGCTCGAAGGCCTCCAGGAGGCCCCGGACGTTCTTGTCGCCGCTCGCCCCGACCACGCCGATCAGCCGGCTGAAGTCGAAGGCCTCGCCGACCGCCTCGGCGGTGGCGCGGGCGCCGGCCGGGTTGTGCGCGGCGTCCAGGACGACGGTGGGAGAGCGCCGTACGACTTCGAGGCGGCCCGGCGAGGTGACCGCCGCGAACGCCTTGCGGACCGTGTCGATGGCGAGGGGCTCGGGGCGCTGGGCGCCGACGCCGAAGAACGCCTCCACGGCGGCCAGCGCGACGGCCGCGTTGTGGGCCTGGTAGGGGCCGTGCAGCGGGAGGTAGACCTGCTCGTACTCGCCGCCGAGGCCGCGCAGGGTGAGCAGCTGGCCGCCGACGGCGACCTGGCGGGCGACCACGCCGAACTCCAGGCCCTCCCGGGCCACCGTGGCGTCCACCTCGACGGCCTTCTTCAGCAGCACCTGGGCCGCGTCCACCGGCTGTTGGGCCAGGATCACGGTGGCGTCCTGCTTGATGATCCCGGCCTTCTCGCCGGCGATCGCGGCGGTGGTCTCGCCGAGCCGGTCGGTGTGGTCGAGGTCGATGGGGGTGACGACGGCGACATCCCCGTCGATGACGTTGGTGGCGTCCCAGGAGCCGCCCATGCCGACCTCGACGACGGCCACGTCGACGGGGGCGTCCGCGAAGGCCGCGTACGCCATGCCGGTGAGCACCTCGAAGAAGGAGAGCCGGTACTCCTGCCGGGAGTCGACCATCTCGACGTACGGCTTGATGTCCTCGTAGGTCTCGATGAACCGCTCGGCGGAGATCGGGGCGCCGTCGAGGCTGATGCGCTCGGTGACCGACTGCACGTGGGGGCTGGTGTAGCGGCCGGTGCGCAGGTCGAAGGCGCCGAGCAGGGCCTCGACCATGCGGGCGGTGGAGGTCTTGCCGTTGGTGCCGGTGATGTGGATCGAGGGGTACGACCGCTGGGGGTCGCCCAGGACGTCCATGAGGGCGGTGATCCGGGTGACCGACGGCTCCAGCTTGGTCTCGCCCCAGCGGGTCGCCAGCTCCGCCTCGACCTCGCGCAGGGCCCGGTCGACCTCGGGGTCCTCGGGGCGGGCCGGGACGTCGGCCTGCGCCGGGCCGCCCTGGGTACGCAGGGTCCGGCTGCCGGCCTCGATCACCGCGAGATCGGGGTCGCGGTCCGTCTCGGCCTCGATGATGTCGTCGAAGCTCTCATTGGGGTCGCGCGGGGGCAGATCACTCACGGCACCAGTCTACGGAGCACCGCACGGGCCCGGCGGCCCAGGAGGGCTAGGAAGGTTCGGCAGGGGGCAGGGCCTGCTCGCACCAGATGGTCTTGCCGGCGGAGGTCTGCCGGGTACCCCAGCGCTGGGTGAGCTGGGCGACCAGCAGCAGGCCGCGGCCGCCCTCGTCGAAGACACGGGCCCGCCGCAGGTGGGGGGCGGTACTGCTGCCGTCGGAGACCTCGCAGATCAGCATCGTGGTGTCCCGGATGAGCCGCAGCTGGATCGGGGAGCCGCCGTAGCGGATGGCGTTGGTGACCAGCTCGCTGACCACCAGTTCGGTGGTGTACGACAGGTCCTCCAGCTGCCAGGCGCCGAGCTGGCCGGTGGTCAGGGTCCGGGCCCGGGCGACGTGCTCGGGGTCCGAGGGGACGTCCCAGGTGGCCACCTGCTCGCCGGGCAGGGCGCGGGTGCGGGCCAGCAGCAGCGTGACGTCGTCGGCGGGTTCGCCCGTGCGCAGGGCTGCCACCACGTGGTCGCAGGTCGCCTCCAGCGACTCCCCGGGCGTCGCCAGCGCACGGCGGAGCCGGTCGAGGCCCTGGCTCAGGTCGAGGTTGCGGGAGTGCACCAGTCCGTTGCTGAACAGCGCGAGGGTGGTGCCTCCGGCGAGGTCCAGCTCGGTCGTCTCGAACGGCAGTCCGCCGAGCCCGAGCGGCGGTCCGGCCTGGCCGGGGGCCTTCTCCACCACGCCCTGCGGAGTGATCACGAAGGGCAGCGGATGGCCCGCGCTGGCGAGGGAGCAGCGCCGCGAGACCGGGTCGTAGACGGCGTACAGGCAGGTCGAGCCGACCTCGCCGGCCGGTTCCAGGGCGCCGTCGTCGAGGTGGAGGACGAGGTCGTCGAGGTGGGTGAGGAGTTCCTCGGGCGGCAGGTCGACGTCTGCGAGGGTGCGGACCGCCGTGCGCAGCCGGCCCATGGTGGCCGAGGCTTGGATGCCGTGGCCGACGACGTCTCCGACGACCAGGGCCACCCGGGTGCCCGACAGCGGGATCACGTCGAGCCAGTCGCCGCCGACTCCGGCCCGGGTGCCGGTCGGGAGGTAGCGGTAGGCGATGTCGACGGCCGGCCGGGCGGGCAGGTCGTGCGGCAGCAGGCTGTGCTGGAGGGCCAGCGCGGTCTCGCGCTCCCGGGTGTAACGGCGCGCGTTGTCGACGGCGGCCGCGGTCTTCGCGGCCAGCTCCTCCGCGTCGGACAGGTCGTCCGCCTCGAACGGCGGCGAGTCCTGGGTCCGCCAGAAGGCGATCATGCCCATCTGGACGCCCTGCGCCGACAGCGGCGCGGTGATCAGCGAGCCCATGCCGTACGCGAGGAGCCGCTCCGCCCACTGGGCGTCGGGAGCCCACCCGGCCGGGGCGGTGCGCAGGTCGGGCAGGAGGGCCGCGCCGGTGCCGGGGACGTGCGGGAACGGTACGGCCGATGCGCCGACCGGGGCCAGCGGCGACCCGTCGTGGATGCCTCCGCGGGCGACGCGTCGCAGGCCCTCGCCGTCGGCGTTCGCCGGCTCCCCGCCGGTCAGGACGGATGCCGCCAGGTCGACGGTGACGTGGTCGGCGAAGCGGGGGACGGCGACCCGGACCAGTTCGTCGGCGGTCCGCCGCACGTCGAGGGTGGTGCCCACGGCCGTACCGGCGTCGTAGAGCAGTCTGAGCCGCCGGTGGCTCTTCTCCAGGGAGTCGGCCATGGTGTTGAACGCCGTCTCCAGCTGCCCGATCTCCCGTCTGCCGGAGGGTGGCACCCGGGCGCTCAGGTCACCGGTGGCGAGCCGGGTCGCGAAGCGGGCCATCCTGCGCACCGGCCAGACGATCACCCGGGTCACGTAGGCGCCGTAGCCGACGATCAGGCAGACCGCCACTCCGACGCCCATGGACGCCGCGACCATGAGCATGTCCATCCGGTTCTCGAGGTCGTTCTCGCGCCTGTCGATGGTGACGCGCTCGACGTCGAGATAGCGGGAGAGCTGGTCCCGGAGCCCGTCGACGCGCTGCCGGCCCTCCAGCGTGCGCGCCGTGCCGCTCGCCTCGGGGGCGCCACGCCGGGCCTCGTCGACGAGCGGGACCGAGTAGTCGTCGATGAAGGACTGCCCGGCCTGCCGGATCTGCTGGGCGAACCGCCGCTGGGCGGGGGACGTGCTGATGTCCACGAGTCGCTGTGCCTGGGCCGGAAAGGCGGCTCGTGCGGCCCGCCAGGGCTTGAGGAACTCGTCCTGGTGGGTGATGACGTAGCTGCGCTGTCCGCTCTCCATGTCACGGATGGTCTCCTCGACCACTCTGACCTGCTGCAGGGCCGGTCTGCCGCTCCGGGCCGCCAGCAAGGAGCCGCGCGCGTCCCCGATCGCCCACACCAGCATCAGGAAGACGAGGCCCATGAGCACCGCGAGAAGGCCGCCCGCGACAGCCGTCAGGGGCACCAGTCCCCTGTGCGGAGGTGTCTTCGTTCGGCCCCTGCGCAGCATGCGGGCGTTCCCTCCGCCACGAAGCATCAAAACGGAACATTAAGGTCATGTTCCTACTTTTGGATTGTAGGGGGGTGGCCGGTCGGTGCTTGGTGACGGAGAAAATACGCGCAGGCGCCCGGCGGCCCGGGGAACGGGCTGCCGGACGCCTGCGGGGACGTGGCGGGTTATGCCTGCGGCAGGCGGTCCAGCTGGGCCTGGATCCGGGCGATGTCCTCGTCCGCCTTGGCCAGCCGGCCGCGGATCTTGTCCACCACGTTGTCCGGGGCCTTCGCCAGGAACGCCTCGTTGCCCAGCTTGGCCGTCGCCTGGGCCTTCTCCTTCTCGGCGGCCGCGAGGTCCTTGGCGAGACGCTTGCGCTCCGCCGCCACGTCGATCGTGCCGGAGAGGTCGAGGGCGACCGTGGCGCCGGCGACCGGGAGGGTGGCCGTGGCCGCGAAGGCGTCGCCCTCCGGCTGGAGGCGCAGCAGCTGGCGGATGGCCGCCTCGTGCGGGGCGAGCGCCGTGCCGTCGAGGGTGAGGCGGGCCGGGACCCGCTGGCCGGGCTGGAGGCCCTGGTCGGCGCGGAAGCGGCGGACCTCGGTGATGACGGACTGGAGGGACTCGATCTCCCGCTCGGCCGCGGCGTCGCGGAAGCCGCTGTCGGACGGCCAGTCGGCGACGACCAGGGACTCGCCGCCCGTGAGGGTGGTCCAGAGGGTCTCCGTGACGAACGGGACCACCGGGTGCAGCAGCTTGAGGGTGACGTCGAGGACCTCGCCCAGGACCCGCTTGCTGACCTCGGCCGGCTCGCCGCCCGCCTGGAAGGTGGTCTTGGACAGCTCGACGTACCAGTCGAAGACCTCGTCCCACGCGAAGTGGAACAGCGCGTCGGAGAGCTTGGCGAACTGGAAGTCCTCGTAGTACACGTCGACTTCGGCGATGACCGAGTTGAGGCGGGACAGGATCCAGCGGTCGGTCGCCGACATCGCCGACGGCTCCGGCAGCGGGCCGTCCACCGTCGCGCCGTTCATCAGCGCGAAGCGGGTCGCGTTCCAGATCTTGTTGGCGAAGTTGCGTGATCCCTGGACCCAGTCCTCGCCGATCGGGACGTCGACGCCGGGGTTGGCGCCGCGGGCCAGGGTGAAGCGCAGGGCGTCGGAGCCGTACTTGTCCATCCAGTCCAGCGGGTTGACCGCGTTGCCGAAGGACTTCGACATCTTCTTGCCGAACTGGTCGCGGACCATGCCGTGCAGGGCGATGGTGTGGAACGGCGGGGTGCCGTCCATCGCGTAGAGGCCGAACATCATCATCCGGGCGACCCAGAAGAAGAGGATGTCGTAGCCGGTGACCAGGACGGAGTTCGGGTAGAACTTCGCCAGCGACTCGGTCTGTTCGGGCCAGCCCATCGTGGAGAACGGCCACAGGCCGGAGGAGAACCAGGTGTCGAGGACGTCGGTGTCCTGGTGCCAGCCCTCGCCGGTGGGGGGCTCCTCGTCCGGGCCGACGCAGACGGCTTCGCCGTTCGGGCCGTACCAGACGGGGATGCGGTGGCCCCACCACAACTGCCGCGAGATGCACCAGTCGTGGAGGTTGTCGACCCAGTCGAAGTACCGCTTCTCCATCTCCTGCGGGTGGATCTTGACCTTGCCCTCGCGGACCGCGTCACCGGCGGCCTTGGCGAGCGGGCCGACCTTGACCCACCACTGCATCGACAGGCGCGGCTCGATGGTGGTCTTGCAGCGCGAGCAGTGGCCGACGGAGTGGACGTAGGGGCGCTTCTCGGCGACGATCCGGCCCTCGGCGCGCAGGGCGGCGACGATGGCGGAGCGGGCCTCCAGGCGGTCCATGCCCTGGAAGGGGCCGTGGACGGTGATGACGGCGTGCTCGTCCATGACCGTGATGGACGGCAGGTCGTGGCGCTGGCCGATCTCGAAGTCGTTCGGGTCGTGCGCCGGGGTGACCTTGACGGCGCCGGTGCCGAACTCGGGGTCGACGTGCTCGTCGGCGACGACCGGGATGGAGCGGTCGGTCAGCGGGAGCTTGATGAGCTTGCCGACCAGGTGCTTGTAGCGCTCGTCCTCGGGGTGGACGGCGACGGCCGTGTCACCGAGCATCGTCTCGGCGCGGGTGGTGGCGACGACGATGGTCTCCGCACCCTCGCCGTACGTCATGGAGACGAGCTCGCCGTCGTCGTCCTGGTACTCGACCTCGATGTCCGAGATGGCCGTCAGACAGCGCGGGCACCAGTTGATGATGCGCTCGGCGCGGTAGATCAGCTCGTCGTCGTACAGACGCTTGAAGATGGTCTGGACGGCCTGGGAGAGGCCCTCGTCCATGGTGAAGCGCTCGCGGGACCAGGCGACGCCGTCGCCGAGGCGGCGCATCTGGCCGCTGATCTGGCCGCCGGACTCGGCCTTCCACTGCCAGACGCGCTCGACGAAGGCCTCGCGGCCCAGGTCGTGGCGGGACTTGCCCTCCTTGCCGAGCTCGCGCTCGACGACGTTCTGGGTGGCGATGCCGGCGTGGTCCATGCCGGGCTGCCACAGGGTCTCGAAGCCCTGCATGCGCTTGCGGCGGGTCATGGCGTCGATGAGCGTGTGCTCGAAGGCGTGGCCCAGGTGGAGGCTGCCGGTGACGTTCGGCGGCGGGATGACGACGGTGAACGGCGGCTTGTCGCTCTTCTCGTCCGCCTCGAAGTAACCCCGCTCTACCCAGCGCTCGTACAGCGGCCCCTCTACGTCGGCCGGCGCGTACTGGGTCGGCAGTTCGGTGCTGGGCGCTGTGGGCTGCTGCTGAGCGTTCTCGGTCACGGGGCTCAGTTTAGAGGTGTCACGGGGCAGTCCCGAAACGCGTTTGTTCTGTAACGGTGAGCACCCCCGTGCCGGGAGTCCCCTGTGGCTGAGCCAGGATGTCAGGAACACATAAGCATCTGGAGGGGAACCCAGAGATGAGCTACAACCAGCCGGGTCCGTACGGAGGGCCGCCGCCGCAGCAGCCGGGCCCGTACGGAGGGCCGCCGCCGCAGCAGCAGCCGGGCCCGTACGGAGGGCCGCCGCAGGCGCCCCAGCCCGGCTACGGCTACCCCCAGCAGGCCCCGCCGCAGCCGGGGCCCTACGGCCAGCAGCCCGGTTACGGCTACCCGCCCCAGGGTGTTTCCCCACAGCAGAACCCGTACGGCCAGCAGCCGCCGTACGGTCAGCCTCCCTACGGCGTTCCGCAGCCGCCGGCTCCGGGCGGCGGGAAGAAGAAGACGGGGCTGGTCATCGGGGCGGTGGCGGTGGTCGCCGCCGTCGCGGTCGGCGCGTACTTCGTGCTCGCCGGGGGCGGCGGCGGACTCAAGGACGACGGTCCGCACAAGCTGACCGCGCCGGCCTCGGTCCTGTCCGCCAAGTACAAGCGGGTAGGTGACTCCAGCGAGCAGAAGGCGAGTTCGAACGACGCCGAGGACCTCGCCAAGTCCGGTGTCACCGACGCCACTTCGGTCACCGCGATCTACTCGACCGTGGACCTGGAGTCCCTGGACACCAGCAACCCGGCGGACGTGGCGAAGGCGGGGACCGCCGAGAACGTCACCCTCTTCGGCGTGTACGGGTCGGTGAAGGACCCGCAGGCCGCGCTGGACGCCACCTTCGCCAACATGAAGAAGGACAGCAGCTCGGGGGACGACGTGCAGTTCGTCGGCGACGCCCGGTCCGTCTCGCCCGACGGGCTGGACGGCGCCGTGATGAAGTGCCAGCAGGCGAAGGGCAAGAACCAGCTCACCGGCAAGGCCCAGACGGCCTACCTGTGCATCTGGGCGGATTACAGCACCATCGGCATGGTGGAGCCGACGGCGGCGGTGAAGACGTACAGCATCGACGAGTCGGCGAAGATCGCGGCCGGTGTACGCAGTGAAGTGCGCGTCGCCAAGTAGCCACCGCTGACCCACGCGAAAGCGCCGGGCCCTCCTCGAAGGAGCCCGGCGCTTCGGTGTTGACGTGGTTACGCCGACTTCTGCTCCCCCGCGCCCCGGCCGCGCGCGTCGCGCGGGATCAGGGTCGGGTTGACGTTGGAGCGGACGACGTCGGCCGTGACGACGACGCGGGCCACGTCCTTGCGGGACGGCACCTCGTACATCACGGACATGAGGACTTCCTCCATGATGGCGCGCAGGCCACGCGCGCCGGTCTGGCGGAGGATGGCCTGGTCGGCGATGGCCTCCAGGGCCTCGCGCTCGAAGTCCAGCTCCACGCCGTCGAGTTCGAAGAGGCGCTGGTACTGCTTCACCAGCGCGTTGCGCGGCTCGATCAGGATCTGGAGCAGGGCCTCGCGGTCCAGGTTGTGGACCGAGGTGATGACGGGCAGCCGGCCGATGAACTCGGGGATCATGCCGAACTTCACCAGGTCCTCGGGCATGACGTCCTCGAACTGGTCCTTGGACTGCAGCTCCCGCTTGGAGCGGATCGTCGCGCCGAAGCCGATGCCCTTGGCACCCGCCCGGGACTCGATGATCTTCTCCAGGCCGGCGAACGCACCGCCCACGATGAACAGCACGTTCGTCGTGTCGATCTGGATGAACTCCTGGTGCGGGTGTTTGCGGCCGCCTTGCGGCGGGACCGACGCGGTGGTGCCCTCCAGGATCTTCAGCAGGGCCTGCTGCACGCCCTCGCCGCTGACGTCCCGGGTGATCGACGGATTTTCACTCTTCCGCGCGACCTTGTCGATCTCGTCGATGTAGATGATCCCGGTCTCGGCCTTCTTGACGTCGTAGTCGGCCGCCTGGATCAGCTTGAGGAGGATGTTCTCGACGTCCTCGCCCACATAGCCCGCCTCCGTCAGCGCGGTCGCGTCGGCGATCGCGAACGGGACGTTCAGCATGCGGGCCAGGGTCTGCGCCAGGAGCGTCTTGCCGGAACCCGTGGGGCCCAGCAGCAGGATGTTGGACTTCGCCAACTCGATGGCGTCCTCGCGGCTTTGGCCGCCGCCGTTCTCACCGGCCTGGACCCGCTTGTAGTGGTTGTACACCGCGACCGAGAGGGCCTTCTTGGCGGCCTCCTGGCCGACCACGTAGCCCTCCAGGAACTCGTAGATCTCGCGGGGCTTGGGGAGTTCCTCCCAGCGCACCTCGCTCGTCTCGGCGAGTTCCTCCTCGATGATCTCGTTGCAGAGGTCGATGCACTCGTCGCAGATGTACACACCGGGCCCTGCGATGAGCTTCTTGACCTGCTTCTGGCTCTTGCCGCAGAACGAGCACTTGAGCAGATCGCCGCCGTCACCGATGCGTGCCACGGTGTGCTTCCCCTTCGCCTGGGAGTCGCCTGGACTCTTTCGAATCCAGCGGCTCCTGGTGCTGCCTTATGTCGACGGTACCTTGCCGGGCCCCCCGTACGGGCCCCCCTTGGCACGGTTCACTTTGACGTGCGCCTTGCCGAGCCCGTCGAACCGGGCCAAGGGCGGCAGAGACTACATCCTCTGTCAGCGGACGTCCGCGTTGTTCATCTTCCGGGTGGAGATGATCTGGTCCACGATGCCGTACTCCAGCGCTTCCTCGGCCGTGAGGATCTTGTCGCGCTCGATGTCCTCGCGGACCTGCTCGATCGGCCGGTTGGAGTGCTTGGCCAGCATGTCCTCCAGCTGCTCACGCATCCGCGTGAACTCGTTGGCGATGATCTCCAGGTCGGAGAGCTGGCCGCGGCCGGTGGAACCGGCCGGCTGGTGGATCAGCACACGGGAGTTCGGCAGCGCCATGCGCTTGCCGGGCGTGCCGGCGGCCAGCAGGATGGCCGCGGCGGAGGCCGCCTGGCCCATGCAGACCGTCTGGATGTCGGGCTTCACGAACTGCATCGTGTCGTAGATCGCCGTGAGGGCGGTCATGTCGCCGCCCGGGCTGTTGATGTAGATCGAGATGTCCCGGTCGGGGTCCATCGACTCCAGGCACAGCAGCTGGGCCATGACGTCGTTGGCGGAGGCGTCGTCGATCTGGACGCCCAGGAAGATCACGCGCTCCTCGAAGAGCTTCGCGTACGGGTCGTACTCGCGGATGCCCTGGGAGGTGCGCTCCACGAAGCGCGGGATGACATAGCGGGCGTCGGGCCGGGGACCGTCGTAACGGGCGTCGGCGGCGCCGGAGAAGTTGCTCATGAGGGTGTTCACCGTCCTGGTGGCGTTCGGGGGGCTGGAGTCTCGGCGGAGTGTGGCGTGGCCGGCCTCAGGAGGCGCCGGTGCCGCCGCCTCCCGGAACACCGGAGGCATGCGTGATGATCTCGTCAATGAGACCGTACTCCTTGGCCTCTTCCGGGGTGAACCAGCGGTCGCGGTCGCCGTCGCGGACGATCGTCTCGACGCTCTGGCCGGAGTGCAGGGCGGTCAGCTCGGACATGGTCTTCTTGGTGCGCAGCAGGTACTGGGCCTGGATCTTGATGTCCGAGACCGTACCGCCCAGGCCCGCGGAGCCCTGGTGCATCATGATGTCCGTGTGCGGCAGGGCGAAGCGCTTGCCGGCGGTGCCGCCGGTGAGCAGGAACTGGCCCATCGAGGCCGCCATGCCCATGCCGATGGTGACCACGTCGTTCGGGATGTACTGCATGGTGTCGTAGATCGCCATGCCGGCCGTCACCGAGCCGCCGGGGCTGTTGATGTAGAGGTAGATGTCCCTGCCGGGATCGGCCGCGAGCAGCAGCAGCTGCGCGGTGATCTTGTTCGCGATGTCGTCGTCGACCTGCTGGCCGAGGAAGATGATCCGCTCGCCGAGCAGCCGGTTGTACACCTGGTCGCCGAGGCCACCACCGATGGAAGGCTCGCCGGCGGCGGAGGGCATCAGATTCGTCACGTATCCACCTGCTCGTCTTACGACGGCGCCGGGCCGTCTCACGTTTCCGTAGCCGGGGGCTTGGCTGCCCTCGTACTCATGGACCCTAACGCGATGGTCCCTTCGGGGAATCCCGGTAACAGGGCTGTTCGCCGGGGGCGTAGAGCGGGTGCCTCCGGCGGAAGGGCCGCTGTCAACCCGCCGTGACGGTGCCGGTGGGCGGGCGCGTGCGGGTGCGTGGTGGCTGGTCGCGCCCCGCGGCGGAGCCGCTGACGTATGCAGCCCCGCGCCCCTTTCGGGGCGCTGACCCCAGGCCCTGTGACAAGGGGCCCCCGGGCAGTGCCCAGGAGCCCCTTACTACGTCGCTGGAGCGCCGTGGGCTCAGCCCTCGGACTTCTCCTCGTCGGCGGCGTCGGCGGCGTCCGTGGACTCGGCGGCGGCCTCGGTGGCCTCCGTCTCGTCCTCGTCGTCCAGGTCGACGAGCTCACCGTTGGTGTCCTTCACCGTGGCGGCCTCGACCACGACGGCCAGGGCCTTGCCGCGGGCCACCTCGCCGACCAGGAGCGGGACCTGACCGCCCTCGACGACGGCCTGGGCGAACTGGTCGGGGGACATGCCGGAGGAGGCCGCGCGCCGCATGAGGTGCTCGGTGAGCTCCTCCTGGTTGACGTTCAGCTTCTCGACCTTGACCAGCTCGTCGAGGACGAACTGGGTCTTGATGCCCTTGACCGCGGCTTCCTTGGTCTCGGCCTCGAACTCCTCGGCGGTCTTGCCCTGGATCTCGAGGTACTTCTCGAGGTCGAGACCCATCTGGCCGAGCTGGTGGTGCTCCAGGTTGTGCTTGCGGGTGTTGATCTCGTCCTCGAGCAGCTTCTCGGGGACGGGCACCTCGACGAGCTCCAGGAGCTTCTCCAGGACGCGCTCCTGGGCCTGCGTGGCCTGGTCGTACGTCTTCATGTCGGCCAGCCGCTTGCGGCTGTCGGCCTTCAGCTCGTCCAGGGTGTCGAACTCGGAGGCGAGCTGCGCGAACTCGTCGTCCAGCTCGGGGAGTTCACGCGCGGCGACCTGGGTGACCTTGACGGTGACCTCGGCCTCCTGGCCGGCCGCGGAGCCGCCCTTGAGCTCGGAGGTGAAGGTGGCCTCGCCACCGGCCTCCAGGCCCTTCACGGCGTCGTCGATGCCGTCGAGCAGCTCGCCGGAGCCGATGGTGTAGGAGACGCCGCTGGCGATGCCGTCCTCCAGCACCTCGCCGTCGACCTTGGCCTCCAGGTCGATGGTGACGACGTCACCCTCCTCGGCGGCCCGCTCGACCGGGGAGGTGGACGCGAAGCGCTCGCGGAGCTGCTCCACGGACTTCTCGATGTCCTCGTCGGTCACCTCGACCGCGTCGACCTCGACCTCGATACCGGAGTAGTCCGGGATCTCCAGGGCGGGGCGGATGTCGACCTCGGCGGTGAAGTTCAGCGTCTCGCCGTCCTTCAGCTCGGTGATGTCGACCTCCGGCTGGCCCAGCGGGTTGAGCTCGGCCTCGTTGACCGCCTCGGTGTAGAACTTCGGAAGCGCGTCGTTGACGGCCTCCTCCAGCACCGCACCGCGGCCGAACCGCTGGTCGATGACTCGGGCCGGGATCTTGCCCTTGCGGAAGCCCTTCACCGTGACCTGCTGGTTGATCTTCTTGTACGCCGCGTCGAGGCTGTCCTTGAGCTCCTCGAAGGGCACCTCGACAGTGAGCCGAACCCGGGTCGGGTTCAGGGTCTCCACGGCGCTCTTCACGGTTCGGTCTCCTTGTGGCTGACTGCTTGGGTTCTGCCGGGACCAGAGAGGCACCGGCGGAGTTTCGCCGCCCGGAGGAGTTCGTAGGCCGCCGAGTGGGGGCCGGGACACGCGGGCGCGCAGCTTGCATAGTAACCGCAGCCGCTCAGCGCCCCAAAAGGCGATCAAGACGGACGCCGTCATTCGGTGGTCGGGGTGGCGGGATTTGAACCCACGGCCTTCCGCTCCCAAAGCGGACGCGCTACCAAGCTGCGCCACACCCCGTTTCGGTGCGACACGTAGGGTACATGCCCGGGCCGCCCACGTCGGCCGCTTTGTTCACTCGCGCCGGACTCGCGTCCGCGGGGACCAACACGTTGGCCTACGCGGCGTACGACCCGCTACGATGCCTTCTGTGCCGCGGTCACGGACCTGCGGCGCGTGTTGTGCGGGCGTAGCTCAATGGTAGAGCTTCAGTCTTCCAAACTGACTACGCGGGTTCGATTCCCGTCGCCCGCTCCGCGTGGCGAAGGCCCAGGCGAGAGGTTCCGACCTCCTGCCTGGGCCTTCGGCGCGTCCGGGGCCGGGCCGCCCCTCGCCGTCGCGGGCCGGGCGCGCCGACCGTGCGGACGGAGAAGCGGACGCCGTACAGGGCGTACGGAATCTACGTCTCGTGTTCCGTTGTCCACGTCTCGCGCTCTTCCCGCGCGCGCTCCGGGCGCGCGCCCGCGCGCGCCCGCGCGGTCAGAAGTTGATCGAGTTGATGGTCTGCGCTATCGAGTCGAGGAAGCGCTGGATGGAGGGGGCCATCCCGGTCGACGCGAGGAAGAAGCCGAAGAGGACGGCGACGATCGCGGGACCGGCCTTGATGTTCCCCCCTCTGATCAGCACTACCAGGATGATCGCCAACAGCAGCACCACAGACAGTGAAATGGCCACAACTGATCACGCCCTCGGTCGGTTCCGCTCTCCCGGCCCGGGGGTACGACCCCGCACCCCCGCCAGAACCATCGTGCCACCAACCCGGCCGCACTATGCGGCCCGTGACACAACGTCGACAACTCACCGCCCACCGGTCCCCGCCCGCACAGTAATTCGAGGCTCCACCCGGTCGTAGATCCACGGCAATTGGCAGACATGGTTTCGGTGTCCACACAACGCGTGCGCAGCCAATTCGAATTGTTGACACAGGCATCACAAGTGGGGGTCACATGCAGGCGTTATGCACCAATTAGTCAGGATGAATAGGGACATCGCGGGTGTAAGTGCTGCATGAAACCGCATGAGTACAGGAGTCGACCCGGGTAAATCGACCGGCGGTTCACAGGCAGTCACGGCGGATATCCGGCATTCACGCCGGCGGTTTTACGAAATCCCACAGGCGCCGCTAGGGTGCCTCAGATGTTTGCCGCCGCCGCGTCCCCCGGCCAGAACCCAGCACCGCGTCCCCCGGCCCGGCCGCCGGCGGACAGACAGCGCGACGCGTTCTTCGACAACGCCAAGTACCTGGCGATCGTGCTCGTCGCGATGGGTCACTCCTGGGAGCCGCTGAAGGGCGACAGCCGCGTCCTGGAGGCGCTGTACAGCGTCGTGTACGCCTTCCACATGCCGGCGTTCATCATCATCTCCGGCTACTTCTCCCGGAACTTCGACATGCGCCCGGACCGGCTGAGGCGGCTGGTCACCGGTGTCGTCGTGCCGTACGTCCTGTTCGAGACCGCCTATTCGCTGTTCCAGCGGTACGTCGACCACTCCCCCGGTCAGGACATCAGCCTGCTCGACCCCTGGTACCTGACCTGGTTCCTGTGCGCGCTGTTCGTCTGGCGGCTGACCACGCCGATCTGGCGGGCGGTCCGCCACCCGCTGCCCGTCGCCTTCCTCGTCGCGGTGCTGGCGTCCGTGTCCCCCAGCATCGGTGACGACCTGGACCTCCAGCGGGTCCTGCAGTTCCTGCCGTACTTCGTGCTCGGTCTGTGCCTGCGGCCCGAGCACTTCCGGCTGGTACGCCGGTGGCCGGTGCGGATCGCCGCGGTGCCGGTGTTCGCGGTCGCGCTGGCGTTCGCCTGGTGGTCGGTGCCGCGGATGAACACCGCGTGGTTCTACCACCGGGACTCCGCGCAGGAGCTGGGCGCGCCGTGGTGGTGCGGGCCGGTGATGGTGCTCGCGATGTTCGGCTGCTCGATGGTGCTGACGGCCGGCTTCCTGTCCTGGGTACCGGGCCGGCGGATGTGGTTCACGACACTGGGCGCGGGCACGCTGTACGGCTATCTGCTGCACGGTTTCGTCGTGAAGTACGCCGATCACGCGGGCTGGTTCGACCCGAGGTGGCTGCACGGCCCGCTCGGCGAGATCCTCGTCACCGCGCTCGCCGGCGCCCTTGTCACGCTGCTGTGCTCCCGGCCCGTACGGCGGGTGTTCCGGTTCGCCATGGAGCCGAGGATGGCCTGGGCGTTCCGGCAGGACCCGGCGGAACTGGCGCGGGGCCGGCAGAGCCGGGAGGACCGGGAGATGGCCAACGTGTGATTCCGCCTACGCGGACTGACCGAGGAGGGCGCGCATCCGGGCGTACTTCTCGGTCAGCCGTTTCCGGGTCTCCTCGTCGAGTACGGCGAGACGGCCGGGGTCGGCGTTGTGCGCGAGGTCGGCCTGTTTGACGAGGAGCGCGCCCGGGGTGTCGAGGATGCGGCGGGCGTACGCCTCGGGGGGCTCGCCGGGGCGTTTGGTGACGGCGAGGACGATGGCCCTGGTGCGGGCGGTGAGCGGGGCCGCGGTCAGCCAGTCCGCCGTGAGGGCGTGGTCCTCGACGGCGTCGTGCAGCCAGGCGGCGGCGATCTGGTCCGGGTCGCCGCCGCGGACGCGGACGCCTTCGGCGACGGCGGCGAGGTGCTCGGTGTAGGGGCGGCCGGCCTTGTCGGTCTGCGCCGCGTGAGCGGTTCGGGCGAGCGCCTCGACTTCGGGGAGGGAGAGCGGGGTCGGGGTCACGGTGCGAGTATCCCGTGGCGGGGTGGTGGGGGGTGTCGCTTGCCGGCGCCGACAAGCGACTGCCCGCGGCTGAAGAGAAGCGGCGGCCGAAGCGCCCCGTAAGGGGCGCGGGGCCGTAGCTATGTGCGGCTCCGCCGCGTGGGCGCGACCAGCCCCCACCGGCCCGCATCCGGCCACCCGCCCGCAGCCCACCCTCGGCGGCTACCTCACCGCGCCGCCTCCCGGCAGATCAGCAGCAGCGCCCGGTCGTCGTTCACGTCCTTCGCCACCGCCTCGATCAGGTGCCAGGCCGCACCGTGGAAGCCGCCGGCGACATAGCGGTCGGCCTCTCCCGTCAGGCGGTCGATGCCCTCCACGATGTCCCGGTCCGACGTCTCCACCAGGCCGTCCGTGAAGAGCATCAGGACGTCCCCCGGGCGCAGCGAGCCCTTGACGGAGTCGAACTGCGCGCCGTCGTACACGCCGAGGAGCGGCCCCTCCGCGGCCTTCTCCTCCCAGCGGCCGCTGCCCGCGCTGAGCTGGAGGCCCGGGGGGTGGCCCGCGGAGTAGAGCTCGTAGTCGCCGGAGTCCAGGTCGAGGACCAGGTGGATCGAGGTGGCGAAGCCCTCGTCCCAGTCCTGGCGCAGGAGGTAGCCGTTGGCGGCGGTGAGGAAGGCGTGCGGGGGCAGCGAACCCAGGAGGCCGCCGAACGCGCCGGACAGCAGCAGCGCGCGGGACGCCGCGTCCATGCCCTTGCCGGAGACGTCCGTGAGGACGACCTCCATCGTGCGGCCGTTGTTCGTGCGGGCCGCGACCACGAAGTCGCCGGAGAAGGACTGGCCGCCGGCCGGCCGCAGGGCCATCTCGCGGTGCCAGCCCGGCGGCAGCTTCGGCAGCTTGCTCTGCACCCGGATGCGTTCGCGCAGGTCGAAGAGCATGGTGCCGCCGCGCCGCCAGGGCACGCCGACCCGGCTGCGGAACTGGGCGGTGAGCAGACCGAAGAAGCCGCAGGCGGCGACGACGAGGACGACGCCCGGGGTGACCCGGGAGGGGCCCTCGGTGTAGGGGCCGAGCCGTACCGACTCGACGATCAGCGCCGTGGCCGCCGCCGCGTACAGGCCGAGCAGGCTTGCCGGGCGCAGCAGCAGGCCGCCCGCGATGATCGGCAGGACCAGGGAGGCCGGAGAGAACCACACCGAGTTGGCGAGGGTCATGGCCGCCAGCACCGGGACGGTCAGCAGGAGTCCGACGAGCGCGATCCAGTCGGAGCCGTCGCCACGGAAGTAGTCCACGGCGCTTCTGCGCAGGCCGACGCGGACCCGGTGCCACTGCATCTTCCACCGGGCCGTGAACGTCTCGGCCTTTCCGCGCCGATCTCCGTCTACTGCCATTAGTTCGGGACCCTATCCATCGGACCAGCTGCTTGGCACGGGAGGTCCCACTTGTCCCCCGTCCGAGGTTC
The DNA here is from genome assembly GCF_040651615.1 of Streptomyces sp. NPDC048417. NCBI lineage: Bacteria > Bacillati > Actinomycetota > Actinomycetes > Kitasatosporales > Streptomycetaceae > Streptomyces > Streptomyces sp. NPDC048417. The sequence continues at coordinate 68,961 of NZ_JBEZKI010000031.1, forward strand.
ACCATCGACTGCGACTTCACAGTGAACTTCACCGGAAGCCCCCGCGTCGCCGTCCGGGAGAAATTCGCTGGCTCGTCCCGCATTGCCCCTGATAGGCATGGCGTATGGCGACCGAGCGTGCGACCGAGTTGAAGGTGCTGCGTCCCGAGGAGTTCGACGGGTGGTGGGACCACCTGGTCCGGGCCTTCGGCGCGGGTCCGTCGCCGGCCGAGGAGCGCGAGCTGGACCGGTCCCTGACGGAGTTCGAGCGTTCGCTGGCCGTCTGGGACGGGGCCGAACTCGTCGGGACGGGTGGGGCGTTCAGCTTCCGGATGAGCGTGCCGGGCGGTGCTGTGCTGCCCGTGGCCGGCGTCACCATGGTGAGTGTGTCCGCGACGCACCGGCGGCGTGGGGTGCTGACCGCGATGATGCGGCGCCAGCTGGACGACGTACGGGAGCGGGGCGAGGCGCTCGCCGCGCTGACCGCCTCCGAGCCGGCGATCTACGGCCGCTTCGGGTACGACGCGGCGACCTACCAGTTGCATGCCGAGATCGACACGAGCCGGGTGACGCTGGACGTGCCGGCCGGCACCGACGACGTGGGACTGCGCTACGCGGCGTCGGCCGACGTGCTCGACGCGTGCGAGGCGGTGTACGCGGAGCTGGTACCGCTGCGGCCCGGGATGCTGGCCCGGCAGCCCGGCTGGGAGCGGGTGGGGTTGCTCGACCCGGAGAGCGAACGGGACGGGGCGTCGGCGCTGCAGTGCGTGGTCGCTGAGCGGGACGGGCGGATCACCGGGTACGCCCGGTTCCGCACCAAGCTGGGCTGGTCGCCGAGCGGGCACGACGGCATGGTGACGCTGGAGGACCTGGCCGCGCTGGACGCGGCGAGCGACGCGGCGCTGTGGCGGTTCCTGTTCGGCATCGACCTGATGTCGAAGCTGACGGTACGGGGGCGGCCAGTCGACGACGCCTGGCAGTACCTGGTCTCCGACGTCCGGCGCTGTCTGACGCGGGTGCGGGACATGGGGTACGTCCGTCTCGTCGACGTCGGTGCGGCGCTCGCGGCGCGGACCTACCAGGCGCCGGTGGACGTGGTGCTGGAGGTGGCCGACGCCTTCTGCCCGTGGAACGCGGGGCGTTGGCGGCTGACCGGCGACGCCAAGGGCGCGTCCTGCGAACGTACGACCGACACCGCCGAACTCGCCCTGTCCGTACGGGAGCTGGCGGCGGCGTACCTCGGTGGTGTCTCCCTGCTGTCGCTGGCCCGCGCCGGCCGGGTGCGGGAGCTGCGGACGGGGGCGCTGGCGGAGGCGTCGACGGCGTTCGGGTCGTCGGCGGTGCCGTGGCTGCCGCACGGTTTCTAGTGCGTGCCGCTCAGCCTCTCTGATCAGCGTCTCTGATCAGCGTCTCTGATCAGTGTCTCTGGCAGCGGGGGCACCAGAAGAGGTTGCGGGCGGCGAGGTCGGCGGTGCGGATCTCGGTGCCGCAGATGTGGCAGGGCAGGGTGGCCCGGCGGTAGACGTACACCTCGCCGCCGTGGTCGTCGACGCGCGGTGGCCGTCCCATCGCCTCCGGGGTGTGCTCGGGGCGGACGGTGTCGATACGGTTGTTCCGCACGCCTTCGTGCATGAGCTCGACGAGATCGGCCCACACCGCGTCCCACTCGGCGGGCCTGATCTCCCTGCCCACGCGATAGGGATCGATCCCGTGCCGGAACAGCACCTCGGCGCGGTAGACGTTGCCGACCCCCGCGATGACCTTCTGGTCCATCAGAAGCGCGGCGACGGTCGTACGGCTGCGGGAGATCCTCCGGTACGCGACGCTCGGGTCGGCGTCGCCGCGGAGCGGATCCGGACCGAGCCTGGCGTGTACGGCGCTCTTCTCCGCGTCGGTGATCAGGGCGCAGGTGGTGGGGCCGCGCAGGTCGACGTACGAGGCGGTGTCGGCGAGGCGGAGCCGGACGGTGTCGGTGGCCGGGGGCGCGGGAGCGTCGCCGAAGGTGACCTTGCCGAAGAGGCCGAGGTGGATATGGACCCAGTCGCTGTCGCGGAAGCCGAGGAAGAGGTGTTTGCCGTGTGCCTCGGTACGGGTGAGCTCGGCGCCGTCCAGAAGGGCGGCGGCGTCGGAGAACTTGCCCTGCGGGCTGCTGACCCGCACGGGTCCGGTGAGCCGCCGGTAGTCCAGCGCGAGCCGGTGGATCGTGTGCCCTTCCGGCACGAAAGCCATTCCTTTCCCACCCACCCACCCGACTCGCTCAGTGGAGAGCGCAAGGTCGAGAAGACAGGAGACTGAGAGCACCCCGCCGGACACGGCACGAGGAGCCCGCCGTGAGAGGCGCGGGC